>NZ_JBIWMX010000043.1:0-50927 GCF_044766925.1 Nocardia sp. NPDC101769
ACCTGCATCGTTCACCTGCTGCGAGCCTCGTTCTCCTACGCCGGCCGCCAGCACTGGGCCGCGATCGCCGCAGCCCTCAAACCGATCTACACCGCACCGACCGAAGCCGCTGCGCTGGAACGGTTCTACGAGTTCAGCGAGGCATGGGGCACGAAATACCCTGCCATCGTGCGGCTTTGGGAGAACGCCTGGGCCGAGTTCGTGCCGTTTCTGGCGTTCGACACCGAGATCCGGCGGGTCGTCTGCTCGACCAATGCCATCGAGTCGGTCAATGCTCGCATCCGATGTGCCGTGCGGGCTCGCGGGCACTTCCCCAACGAGCAAGCCGCCCTGAAATGCGTCTACCTGGCCATCATGGCCCTCGATCCCACTGGGGCAGGCCAGAAACGGTGGATCACCCGATGGAAAGCGGCGCTGAACGCCTTCGACATCACCTTCGAAGGCCGACTCACCGCCGGACGGAAATAACCCAATCAACCCGAGTTACACCGTTATCTGGACAGACCCCAGCATGGCAGGCACCAAGAAATCCTCAACGTCTCGTATCTCCACCGGCACTGCGCATGGGAACAGGACGTGCGGGTAGGGACCTACACACGCCGCTCCACCACCGAAGACAACCAGCCCTACTCCATCGAAGCCCAGGACGCCCGCCTGGACTCCTACGTCGATTCCCAACCGGGCTGGCGACACACGACGTCCTTCACCGATGACGCCTCGGGTGCGAACACCGAGCGCCCCGGCTTCCAACGCGCGCTGCAAGCCGCGCGTGCCGGACTCATCGATGTGCTCGTGGTCTACCGGGTCGACCGGTTCTCCCGCAACCTGCGCGACCTGGTCACCCTGCTCGACGAGCTGGACCGCGCCAAGGTCGTGTTCCGCTCCGCCACAGAACCATTCGACACCTCCACGCCCATGGGTCGCATGCTGGTGCAAATGCTGGGCATGTTCGCCCAGTTCGAACGCGACACCATCATCGACCGCGTCATCGCCGGAATGGAACGCAAAGCCGCCAAAGGACTTTGGAAGGGCGGCAAACGGCCCTACGGATACCGGGTCGACAAAGCCACTCGAACCCTGGTCGTGGACGAGGCCGAAGCCGTGGTTGTGCGCATGATCTTCGACCTCTACGCCTGCCGCCGTCTCGGTGCCCGTGCCGTCGCCGCGGAGTTGAACGCACGCGGGCATCGCGCCAGCACCGGCCGCGAATGGTCCGGCCACCACGTCCTGCGCATCCTCAACAGCCGGATCTACCTCGGCGAGTTGACCTTCCGGGGCACCACTGTCACCGATGCCCACCCCGCCCTCATCGACACTGCCATCTTCGACCACGCCCAATCCGTCCTCGACGCGCGCGGGGAATCCCATGCCCACCGCGCGGCCAACTCCTCGGACTATCTGCTCACCGGCCGCTTGCGCTGCCCACGCTGTGGGCGGGCCATGATCGGCACTCGCGCCACCGGACGCTCCCGCACCTACCGCTACTACACCTGCTTCAACCGTGCCCGCTACGACAGCGACAAGTGCGACTTCACCCGCCTCGACGCCGACTCCGTCGACGCTGCCGTCCTGGAAGCCTTGGGCACGTTCTACCGCACTCAGCATGATCTGATCAGCCAAGCCGTCACCGCCCAGCATCGACGCCACCACGATTCGAGTAGTGACACCCGCGTCGAACTGGACGCCGTCACCGCCGAACTCGCCAAAGCTCAGCAGGCGATCGACCGCTATCTGAATGCCTTCGAAAACGGCGCCCTCGACCCTGAGCTCCTCGCCGGACGGCTCGGCGAATTGCGCACCAAGACAACCCAGCTCGCCACCCGCCGCGACCAACTCACGATCACGCTCGACAACGAGCCCGTCGCCCCCGGGACCGCCACGCTCGACGGCATCGCTGACCACATCGCAGAAATCATCGGCACCGGTACTCGCACCCAAGCCAAGGCACTCATCGAGGCCCTCGTCGCTCAGGTCGCCATCACCGGCCCCGACCGCCTTGTTCCCACCTTCCGCATCCCACAACCCGGAAACGACATTGGGGCTGGTACCGCTTCCGCGGTACCAGCCCCAATGGAGTCGGTTCGTGCAATGACACGATTGGTGGAGCTAAGGGGACTCGAACCCCTGACCCCCACACTGCCAGTGTGGTGCGCTACCAGCTGCGCCATAGCCCCGTGTTCACTTCTCCGCCAGCGGGGCGTTGCCCTGCTTGCTTGAACGAAGTTACACGACTGGTGTCGAACAAACCAAATCGCCTGTACAGAGGCTGGCGGCGGCGATCTTCTCGATGTAGTCTCGAACGCATGTTCGATAGCCGAGAGGTGGAGGCGATGGGCGAGGAAGAGCTGATCGACGCGCTGCGGCGGGCACACGGGGCGGCGGCGTTCGCACAGGCGGCGGAAATCACAGCGGTGCGGGAGGTGTATCGCCGGCATCGGGCCGAGAATGCCGCGCCGGGGACGGGCGGGGTGCGTGCCGGGGAGTTCGCCGCGGCGGAGATCGCCGTGGCGGTGCACGTGTCGGAGGCGGTGGCGGCGGCCCTCATCGATATCGGGTTGGCGCTGGATTCCCTACCGCAGACCAAACACGCCTTCGCGGCCGGGCGGATCGACCTGTCGCGGGTACAGGTGATCGCGGACAGTCTGCGCGGCCTGCCGCACGAGGTGCGAGAAGTGCTGGAGCCCAAGTTGATCGAGGCGGCTCTGCGCTCGGATCCGGCCCGATTACGTCAGACCGCCCAGCGCTGGGTCACCCGCCTGGATCCCGAGGGTGAGACCCGCCGCCGCGAGGAACGCGAGCAGGATCGCGATGTCCGGATTCGCGCGGTGCAGGACGGCATGGCCGTATTCGACGGCCTGCTGCCGGCCGCCGGAGCCCAGGCGCTCGCCATGCGGCTGCGCGAAATGAGCCTCCAGGTCTGTGAGGCCGATCCGCGCACCATGTCCCAGCGCCGCACCGACGCACTGGTCGCGCTCGCCGACGGTTCCGGTCGCCTACGCTGCGGCTGCGGCCGGAATCTCGACTGCCCGAAGGCCGATGCCCCCACCACGCCCCGCCGTCCGCTCATCCAGGTCGGGGTCTCCGCCGAAACCCTGCTGGGTCTGCGCGACGATCCGGCCTTCCTCGCCGGCTACGGCCCCATCGACGGCGCCCTCGCCCGCACCCTTGCCGAACACGCGCGTTTCCAGGTGATTCCGGAGTATTTCCCGAATGAGGCCACCCAGGAGACGAACGCAACGGACGGAGCGGCCACCCAGCGCCCCGAGCCGGCCGACGCGCCGGGCCTCCGCACCTCGCGCAGGCCGGAGTCACGGACCATCCCGGTTCGGCAGGCTCCCTGGGAACGCGCCATGACCGCTGTGGAGTCGAAACCCGTGGCGGTACGCGCTTTTTCGAGCGCGCCGCCCCGTGAGGTCCGCGCCGTCGATGGCCTGTGCCGCTTCCCCGGCTGCACCATGCCCGCGGCGGAAACCACTCTGGTCCAGTTCGAGCCGCATCCCTCGCGAGGCGCCACAGGCCCGAATCCCGCCTACCGCGCCGTCCTGTGCACCCATCACCATCGGCTGAAGTTACTGGCCGACAGGGGAAAACACCCCTGGCGCGTCTATCTCGCGGATACCGATCGCATGCGCTGGATCGACCCCAGTGGCGAATCGCACGAGACCGTCCGCGAGGGCGCGCGCTACCTGTTCCCCCACACCGATATCGACGCACCCGCCAGGCCACACCCCTTGCGCGTCGTTCCCGACCTCATCGAAACCGCCACGACTGGAGCGCCTTTCACCCAGGACCTGGCCTACCCGATGGAATCCCACGTCCTCATCCACCCCCAGCTGTCCCGCGCCACCCCGGACAACGACATCCCCGAAACCCCCACCCGAGCCGCATCCCGCTGACCCGTAAGGTCCCCTCCCCCGACCAAGGAGCCGAGCCTCCAGCCCGGCTCCCTACCCGGGGTGCGGCTCACTTCTCCGTTCCCCCGAGGGCCGCACCCCACCCATTCCGCCCGGCATGCGGTGGCGCACGAGAACATCCGACTTCCTGTGCGCCACCGCATGTCCGCGCTCCACTGCATGTTCTCGCGCACCACTGCATGCTGGTCGCATGAACGACCACGAACCGCGCGCGGACGCCGACCTGCGGGACCCGTTGCTGTTGGAGCAGCGGCGGCAGCTCCTGCAGGATCGCCTGCGGACCCTCCGTGCGGACCTGGCGGACCTGACCGCCGCCTACCGCGATCTCCCCGATTCGGGCCTGCTGCTCGATACGCCGGGCACCGGCGCACTCACCACCCCGGCCTACTGCGTCGCCGGCGCCGCCGAGGTGTTCGACGAGGCCCTCATCGAACTCGACGCCGCCGAGGACGCGCTGGGTCGGGCGGCCACGTACACAGGTCGTCTACGCCGGCCCGTCCTCGACGTCTGAAGCCTTACCGCCCAGCCTATTTCGCCGCGTCGAGGACCCAGTTCTTGTTGTTCACGTCGACCTTCTTGCCGTCGATGAACACCGACGGGGTGGCGGCGCGATTGTTGAGGGCGTCGTTGAGGGCCTTCAGCGCGGCTTCGGCGTGGGCGCGGCCGGTGTCGGCGCGGTCGCCGGAGGTGATGCATTTGGCGACGTCGTCACCGGCGCCCGCCTCCTTGGCGATGGCGGCCAGTTCCTTGTTGTCGTGGTCGGAACCGCCCTCGGCGGGCTGCTTGGTGGTGAAGAGCAGCGAGTGGAACTTCGAGTAGGCCGGACCATCACCGGCTTGGGCGACGCATTCGTTGGCGGCCACCGCGCGGGTGGAGTAGTCCTTGCTCGCCGACCGCGAGTCGAGGAAGTTCACCAGGCGATACCGCACCGCGATCTTGCCGAGGTCGACCTGCTGGGCAATCTCCTGGCCGTAGATCTTCTCCAGCTGACCACACGCCGGGCACAGCGGATCCTCGTAGATGTCAATGGTTTTCGCATTGGTCTTGCCCAACACAATGGCTCCATCGGAATCCAGCGCCACCGACACCGCGGGATCGTGCACCGGACCGTACCCGTCGTTGCGCACCTCGTCCCCGCCGCCGCGATTCCACAGGTAGAGGGCCGCCACGATCACCGCGACCACGACAACGGCCAGCCCGGCCAGCGCGTAGGTGGTCTTGCTCGAGACCGGCCGCGGTGTGTGCTTCGAAGTCGGTTTGCTCACCCGCAACACTCTGCCCGACGCCCCCACCCGAGCAACACCCACCCCGCCCCACCAAAATCTGTTGCCGACCCGCTAGACGGGGGTGGACGCGGCTGGTTCCCTCCGGCGGAGGGTTTCCGGCGCCACCAGCCACACCGCCGACGCCGAGGCCAGTACAGCGCCGGTCACTCCGAGGGCCACGCCGTAGGAGACGCGGTCGGCGAGCATGCCGATGGCGTAGGGGCCCAGGAAGGTGCCCAGGTCGGCGGACATCTGATAGCCCGCCAGGACCGGGCCGCCGCGGGTGCCGGGGCCGATGATGTCCGCGACCGCCGCCTGCAGGGCGGGGGTGAACATGCCGGAGCCGATGCCCGCCACGCAGGAGGCGGCCAAGAGCCAGACGAGCGTGGGCGCGAGGCCGATGCCCGCGGTGCCGACTGCGCAGACCAGGGTTCCCGCGATGAGGAAGGGCTTGCGGCCCGCCGTGTCCGACCACCGCCCGGACAGGAACAGGACCGAGGCATTGCCGAGCGCGAAGGCGGTCAGCGCCACACCCGCGAGCGCGGCATCCTGCTTCAGCACCTCCACCACGATGAGCGGCACCAGCGCCATGCGCACACCGAAAACGGCTGCGCCATTGCCGAAATTGGCCCACAGCGCGGCCCGGTACGCGGGCCGGGCCAGCCCCTCGCGGAAGGTCATCACGGGCGCGCCGTTCGATTTCTCCGGCAGCGCCAGCGGGGAATCGCGCAGCGCCACATACACGATGAGGCTGGCGATCAGCAGCGCCACGCAATAGATGAGGAACGGTGCGCGCAGGCCCAGGAAGGACAGCGCACCGCCGACCAGCGGCCCGCTGATGGACCCGATCAGGAAGCTCGTCGAGTACACCCCCGAGACCCGCCCGCGTTCGGCGGGCGGCGACATGCGGATGACCAGCCCCAGCGAGGACACCGTGAACATCGTCGACCCGATCCCGCCCAGCGACCGCAATACCAGCAGCTGCCAATAACTCTGGGCCAGCGCGCACGCACCGGTCGACACCGCCACGATCAACAGCCCGGTCAGATAGACCGGCCGCTCCCCGAGCTTCTGCAACAACCGACCCGCCAGCGGCGCGAAGATCAACCGCATCAACGCGAACGCGCTCACGATGAACGAGGCCGCCGCCACCCCCACATCGAAACTCCGCGCGAACTGCGGCAACGCCGGTGCCACCAACCCGAACCCGATGGCGATCGTGAACGCCGACCCCACCAGCACCCAGATCTCCACCGGCAGCCGATGCCGCCCGCCCACGGGCCCCTCGACCTCACTCACCGCAACGCACCGCCCACCCCGAACCGTCTGACGCACACACTGATCCATCCATTCGCCACACCTGACCGAAGGCCGAGCTATTCACCCGTGAGGGCGTGCCCGACGATCTCCTCGGCCGCGGCCTGGACCTGCACGAGGTGCTCCGGGCCCTGGAAGGATTCGGCGTAGATCTTGTATTTGTCCTCGGTGCCCGACGGGCGGGCGGCGAACCAGGCGTTCTCGGTGGTGACCTTGACGCCGCCGAGGGCCGCTCCATTACCCCGGGCTCGGGTCTGGATGCCGGTGATGGGCTCGCCGGCGATTTCGGTCGCGGTGATCATGTCCGGCGTCAACGCCGCCAGGCGGGTCTTCTGTTCCGGGGTGGCGGTGGCATCGACGCGGGCGTAGGCGGGTGAGCCGTAGCGTTTTTCGAGTTCGGTGTAGCGGGTGGACGGGCTCTGCCCGGTGACGGCGGTGATCTCCGCGGCCAGCAGCGCGAGCAGGATACCGTCCTTGTCGGTGGTCCACACGGTGCCGTCCATGCGCAGGAACGACGCGCCCGCGGATTCCTCACCACCGAAAGCCAGGCTGCCGCTGAACAATCCGGGCACGAACCACTTGAACCCGACCGGCACCTCGTACACGTCGCGGCCGAACACGCCGACCACCCGGTCGATCAAGGAGGACGTCACGACCGTCTTGCCGATCTTGGTGAGCGCGTCCCACCCCATCCGGTTGGCGATCATGTACTCGATCGCGACCGCCAGGTAGTGGTTCGGATTCATCAGTCCCGCATCGGGAGTCACGATTCCGTGCCGGTCCGCGTCCGCGTCGTTGCCGGTGGAAATGTCGTAATCATCGCGAATCGCCACGAGCGAGGCCATGGCGTACCGCGACGAGGGATCCATCCGGATCCGCCCGTCGGAGTCCAGCGTCATGAACCGCCAGGTCGGATCGACGAACGGATTCACCACCTCGAGCTCGAGGTCGTACCGCTGCCCGATCTCCTCCCAGTAGTCCACCGAGGCCCCGCCCATGGGATCCGCGCCCAGCCGAATCCCGGCGCCCCGAATGGCGTCCAGGTTCAGCACATTGGGTAGGTCCGAGATGTAGCGGTCCAGGTAGTCGTAGCGCTCCACATTGCCGGCCAGCGCCTGCGCCAGCGACGTGCGCTTGACGTCGGCGAGCCCGGTGCGCAGCAGCTGGTTGGCGCGCGCGGCAATGGCGTCGGTGGCGATGGTATCGGCGGGACCGCCGTGCGGCGGGTTGTATTTGAACCCGCCGTCGCGCGGCGGATTGTGCGAGGGCGTCACCACGATGCCGTCGGCCTGATACCGGGTCCCGCCCCGGTTGTGCCGCAGCACGGCGTGGCTCAAAGCCGGTGTGGGCGTGTACCTGTCGCGCGAGTCGATGACGGCGGTGACGTCATTGGCGGCCAGCACCTCCAGCGCGGTGGTCCAGGCGGGCTCGGACAGCGCGTGCGTATCCCGCGCCAGATACACCGGCCCGGTGATGCCGCGCGACGCACGGTATTCCACGATCGCCTGGGTGATGGCCAGGATGTGCGCCTCGTTGAAGGCGCAGTCCAGGCTCGACCCGCGATGACCGGAGGTGCCGAAGGACACCAGCTGCGCGGGATCCGACGGATCCGGAATCCGGCTGTAGTAGGCCGTCACCAAGTGCGCGATGTCCTCGAGGTCCGTGGCCCTGGCCGGTCGTCCGGCTCGATCGTGGGCCATGCTCGCACCTCCCTTCCGTATCGCCTGCGCCCGGCTCGTCATGAGAATCACGGCCATACCCACTGCCCGAGGAAGGCACCGAGGTAGGCCGCGGCCAGGCTTGCGCCGACGCCGATCACGACGTTCGCCACCGCATAGCTGTAAGCGCCCTCCTCGGCCAATCGAACCGTTTCGTAACCGAACGTACTGAACGTGGTCAGCGCGCCGCAGAACCCCGTTCCCACGGCAGCCAGGAGCCAATGATTTGCTCCCGCACCGATCAACGCGCCCAGCACGGCCGAACCGCCCATGTTCACCGCCAGTGTGCCCAGGGGGAGAACACTATCGAATCGATGGGCCAGCGCGCGATCCACCAGATACCGGGTGGGCGCCCCGAAGAGCGCGCCGAGGATCACCAGCAGCCCTGTCACCGCCGCACTCCGGCGAATACTTCGACCGGAGAGAGCGCCACCGTCACCGAATCCAGCAGGTCCGCATTGCTTTCCACGAAGGCCCGCAGCCGTGCGGTGTCGTCGATGATCATCACCATCACCGGCAACCGCTCGGCCAGATCGAGCAGCCGGGCGGTGTGGATATGGGAGGACACCCCGTAGCCCTCGACACCGCGCCAAACACTGGCCCCGGCCAATCCGGCATCCCGGGCACGCCGCACGATCTCGTGGTAACGGGGCCGATGCCGATAGGTGTCGTCCTCGCCGAGCAGCACCGTCAGCCGAGACGCGGGTACCCACTGCCGAACCATGTCACTCATCGTCTGCCCCCAATCGTCGTGCCGTCTCCGATACCCATCGTGTCGCACTCACGCCCAGCACGACCGAAATCAGCCCTGTCACCACAGTTCCCCCGAGGTAGGCCAGTCCGGCGCCGACCCGGCCCGATTCGAGCAGTGTACGAACTTCCACCGCGTAGGTGGACATGGTGGTGAATCCGCCGAGAATGCCGACTCCGAGAAAGGGCCGCAGCAGCCGGTGCGCCACCCAGATCTCGGTGATACACACCATCAGTACCCCGATGAGGAAGCAACCGATCACGTTGACCGCCAAGGTCTGCCACGGAATCGAACCGCGGTGCGGCACCCACAGGCTCGCGGCGTAGCGCGCTTCCGCACCGATCGCGCCGCCGAGGGCGATGACACCGAGCAGGGCGGTGTCCACACCTGCGACTCTCACTGCCACCGCCCCTCCTCTCCAATTAGCCAAATAGTTGCTGTTCGGTGTGTTACTGAAGCCGAAGAGCCGTCCGGAACTGCGAGGATAGTGCCGCTTGCCAGGAGTTGTCCCACCGGCCTCGAGGAGTCGCGTTGGCGGTGCGGCAGTCGATCAGAAAGCTGCTGGTCCAAGGGTTCGGAATCGCCACGGTACCGGTGGCCGCCATGGCTGCCGCCCCCGCCGCCCAGGCCGGGGCGATTTACCCGGTTTCCCCCCGGACGGGTTCGACTACGCCGCAGAGAATCTCGACGCCGCCCAGAACGGTGATGTCCCCAATGCCCGCCTGGCACCCAACCATCCCTGGCCAGGAGCGACGGTGTGGCAACTGCTGTTTCACTCCATCGCCCCGACTACGCGCCCGAGCTGCCGATCGTCGGCGTCGCGGAGGGCGGCGCACCGGTGAATCCGGCCTGGCCCCGCCCTCCAACTGCCGCTGATCACGGTAAGCCGAAAAAGAAGCGGCCCCACTCACTTTCGTGAGCGGGGCCGCTTCCATGTCCGGAACTCAGTGCGCCAGAACGGGTTCGCCCTCGGCCGGGACCGGCGCCTGGTTGGGCATGATCAGACCGGTGATCACCGCGCCGACCACGAAGATAGCGGCGGCCCACCAGAAGGTGGTGGTGTAGCTCTTCACGGCGGCCTCGGCCAGCACCGCCGCCGACGGCGGCACATGGCTCGACGCGTAGTTGTCGAAGGCCGTCGCGGCCAGCGTGCTCAGCAACGCGGTGCCGATGGAACCGCCGACCTGCTGGCTGGTGTTCACCATGGCCGAGGCGACACCGGCGTCACTGTGGTGCACGCCCGAGGTCGCACCGCTGAAGGCCGTCGACATCGCCATACCGAGACCCAGGCCCATCAGGACCAGGCTGGGCAGGATGTGGCTCGCGTAGCCGGTGTCCACGCCGATGCGGGTCAGCAGCACCATTCCCACTGTGGCGAGCAGGAATCCGCTCACCACGGTCACCTTCGGGCCCACCCGGGGAATCAGCAGGGCGGGCACGGTGGTGGAGGCCGCCACCATGCCGGCGACCATGGGCAGGAACGCCACGCCGGTCCGGATCGGCGAGTACCCCAGCTGCTGCTGCATGTAGTAGGTGAGGAACAGGAACATGGCGAACATGCCGATGCCGATGGTGAACACCGTGATGTAGGACGCACCGCGGGTCTTGTCCAGCACCACGCGCAGCGGCAGCAGCGGATGCGCGACCCGCTGTTCCAGCCAGGCGAACACGCCGAGCAGCACCACGCCGCCGATCAGGAAGGACAGCGTCAGGCCGTTGGTCCAGCCGTCCGACTCGGCGTGCGAGAAGCCGTAGACGATGGCGAACAGCGCGGCGGTCACCGCCAGGGTGCCGGGCAGATCCAGCTTGGGTCGCTCGGTGGCGGTGTGCTTGGCCAGCAGCAGCACCGCGCCGACCAGCGCGATGGCCGCGAAGACCAAGTTCACGTACATCACCCAGCGCCACGAGGCCCACTCGGTGAGCGCGCCGCCCAGCAGCAGGCCGAGTGCGCCGCCGGCGCCGGCGATGGCACCGAAGATGCCGAAAGCCTTTGCGCGCTCGGCGGGTTCGGTGAAGGTGACGGTCAGCAGCGAGAGCGCGGCGGGCGCGAGCAGCGCGGCGAACACACCCTGCGCGACGCGGGAGCCGACCAGCACCTCGAAGTTGCCGGCCGCGCCGCCGACGGCCGAGGCGACCGCGAAGCCGACCAGGCCGGTGATGAAGGTGGTGCGCCGCCCGAACAGATCGGAGAGCCGTCCGCCCAGCAGCAGCAGGCTGCCGAAGGCGAGCGCGTAGCCGGTGATGACCCACTGCCGATCGCCATTGGAGAAGCCCAGGTCGGCCTGCGCGTGCGGCAGCGCGATGTTCACGACGGTCGCGTCCAGCACGACCATCAGCTGGGCGACGCCGAGTACGGCGAGCACCCACCAGCGCAGCGCGTGCGATCCGCGCCGCGGCGCGGCGGCCGGTGCCGCGACCTCTTTCTCGAGAGCTGTCGTCATGGTGGTTTCCTCGTCCCCTAGGATTAGCGGAGAACCGTTCTCCGCTTACCGGTAAAAGCTATCAGCAAAACGGAGACCGGTCCTCCAGATAATCCCGATTGCTGTTAGGATCAGGGTGTGAATCACGTCACCACCGCGCCCCCACCTCGGCGTCTGCGCGCGGACGCCGCCCGCAATCAGCAGCGCATCATCGCGGCCGCCCGCGAGTTGTTCGCCGATCGCGGGCTGGAGGTCACCCTCGACGATGTGGCGGAACGCGCCGGCGTCGGCGTCGGCACCGTCTACCGCCGCTTCGCCAACAAGCAGGAGCTCATCTCCGAGGTCTTCGACCAGATGGTCACCGAGCTCGCCGGGGCCGTGGATGTGGCACTACACCATCCGGACCCGTGGGAGGGCCTGGTCGACCTGTTCGAGTACTCGTGCCGGCACGTCGCGGTCAACCGCGGCTTCGGCGAGGTCATCCTCGAATTACACGACAGCATGGATCGCTTCTGCGCCATGAAGGATCACATCCGGCCCGGCATGCAGGCGGTCATCCAGCGCGCCAAGGACGCGGGCGCGTTGCAGCCCGACATCGAGGCGGGCGACTTCTTCGCCTTGGTGAACATGGTCGACGGCATCGCCGGATTCGCCCGGCCGGTCAATCCCCAGGTCTGGGAGCGCTATATGGCGCTGATTCTCAATGGCGTGCGTGGCGACGGCGTGCCCCGCCTGGCACTGGCCCAGCCGCCGCTCACCGAGGACGAGGTGGAGCGGGCAAAAGCCGCGGCATATACCCCGCGCAAACGGTAGCGCACATCACACTCGCGGTTTAAAGTTGGTCGCATGACCAACTCTTGGGTGAACTGGGCCGGGGATCAGAGCTGTACCCCGGCGGCCATCGCCGAACCGAGCTCGCCCGAGGACGTCGCGGCAGTACTCGCACAGGCCGAAGCGAACGGCCACACCGTCCGGGTCGCCGGATCGGGACACTCCTTCACCGAGACCGTGCTCACCGACGGCACGCTCCTGCGCCTGAACAAGCTGGACCGGATCCTGAACGTGGACCGCGAATCCGGGCTGGTCCGGGCGGAAGCCGGTATCACGCTCAATGCCGCCAGCAATGCGCTGCATCCGCTGGGCCTGGCCTTCCCCAACCTCGGCGACATCGACGTGCAGTCCATCGCCGGCGCCACCGCGACCGGCACCCACGGAACCGGATCCAAGCTGCAGAACCTCTCGGCCGCACTGCATTCCGTCGAGCTCACGCTCGCCGACGGCAGCCGGGTCGAACTCAACGAGCAAACCGACCCCGACGGCTGGCGCGCCGCCCGCGTGAACGTGGGCGCGCTGGGAGTGGTCACCGCCGTAACCCTGCAGATGGTGCCGTCCTTCGTCCTCGAGGGCGTCGAACGGCCGGTCCCGGTCGAGGAGGTGCTGGCCGATCTCGACAGCTACGTCGAGGGCAACGAGCACTTCGAGTTCTACATGTTCGCGCACAGCCCGCTGGCAATGACCAAGCGCAACAACAGAGTCGAGCTGCCCGAGCAACCGCGCGGCAAAGCCGTGGACTGGTTCTCCGACATCCTCATGACCAACTACACCTTCGACGCGCTGTGCCGCCTCACCCGCCGCCGCCCGAGCCTGATCCCGCTGGTCCAGCGCAGCGCTGCCTACGCGGGCAGCTACCGCCGCCAGGTCGAGCGCTCCTATCGGGTCTTCGCCAGCCCCCGGCTGTTCCGCTTCACCGAGATGGAATACGCACTGCCACGCGAGCATTCGGCCGACGCCATCCGCGAGATCAAGGACGTGGCCAAGCATTTCGACACCCCGATGCCGATCGAGGTGCGCTGGGTCGCCCCCGACGACGCCTTCCTCTCCCCCGCCGGCGGCCGCGAGACCTGCTACATCGCCGTGCATCAGTACCAGGGCATGAACTACGAGCCGTATTTCCGCGCCTGCGAACGCGTCTTCGACCGCTACAACGGCCGCCCGCACTGGGGCAAGCGGCACTTCCAGACCGCCGAGACCCTGCGCGAGCGCTACCCGGACTGGGAGAAGTTCGCCGAGGTCCGCCGCCGCTTCGACCCGAAGGGGCGCTTCACGAACGAGTACATCGAGCGCGTCCTGGGTCCCGTGCACTGAAAGTGCTGGCTACCGTGCACTGAAATGAGTGCCGATGGCGCACCGAAAGAGGACTACTATCGGTTGCTAAAAGATCGCTGTAACTGCCCGAGCGTGACCAACGTAGGGAGGTTCCGATGTCTTCTTTCGGCGACGGGATGAACGAGGCGACCTCGGACATGTCCGGCAGGGCCCGTCACAGGGCCGAGGACATGACCGGCAATGCCGAGCACATGACCAAGCGGATGGAAGAGCGGCTCGAGCACGCCACCGACGACGTGAAGGACAAGGTCGGCGGGTTCATGGGCAGGATGAAGGAGAAACTGAGCGGCGGATCGAAGTAGAGGAACACGACAATGCCCACCAATGACGACTCCGATGACAAGGTCGAGCGCCTTGCCGATGACCTGCGCACCACCGCCGACGATCTGACCACAGACCTCGGGGTCACCGCCTCCGACCTGCGAGAGCGAGCCGAATCAGCGGCAGGAGCGCTGGCCGAGCGGGCCAGCGGAGCCGCCGCCGAACTGGCCGACCGGGCACAGAGCGCGGCCGCCGATCTCGCCGATATGGCGAAAGCCTTCGCCGACAAGATCACTCCCGAGGATCTCCAGAGCACCCTGGAAACGGTGCGCGCCAACCTCGACCACGCCGCCCAGGACGTGCTCGCCGCGGTCAACGAGATCGTCACCGCCCTCAAGAACAGGGCCGGCGGAAAGTAATCCGCCCAGCCCCGGTTCCGGGCCACACGGCCCGGAACCGGGGCTGTTCGCTTCTGCCCGCCGGCTTCGTTCGTTCCGGAGGGTGCACCTCCGGTGAGCGCAGCGCGCGGATGAACATGCTGTCCACGGGTGGCAATCCGGAACCGCCTGCCTGGAGCCGCGCCTTCTGGACCTGCGAGCAGGGTGCGGTGGCGTTGGCGCTCGTGAAGACCTTCCGGGCCGAGCGCGGGAGCTGACCCGGCCCGCGGATTTGCCAATTGTGTGCCAGACCCCGACCAACCGTCCGGAGTGATGCACGTCAAGGGGGGTATGCCATGGACACACCACTCCGCGACCAGCCCTTAAACTCCCATCCGAAAGATAACGAAAACGTCTCGGATTGGATCTGCGCGCATCATGCTCAAGGGCTTCAAAGACTTCCTGATGAGGGGCAATGTCATCGATCTCGCGGTGGCCGTGGTCATGGGCACGGCCTTCACCGCCATTGTGACCTCGGTGACCAAGGGTGTGATCGAGCCGCTCCTGGCCACCCTCGGCGGCAACAGGGAATACGGTCTGGGCTTCCAGCTCCTGTCCGACAAGCCGTCCACCTTCGTCGCCCTCGGTCCGATCATCAGCGCCGGCATCAACTTCCTGTGTGTGGCCGCGGTCCTCTACTTCGTGCTCATCCTCCCGATGAACACCCTCAGGAACCGGCTCGGCAAGCCCACCGCGGTGAAGGCCGATCCCACCGAGCTGGAGCTCCTCACCGAGATCCGCGACCTGCTGGCGAAGCAGAACGCGAACAAGTGAGCCGGGCACCCCGGGTAGTCTTAGCCAGGTTGTTGCCAGAAGCTTGACCCATGCCTAGCCGAGGAGGCGGAAAACGTGGGCCGCATCCCACCCCGGGAACAGCCGGACGATCTGGCGGACCGGGTGGCGCCCGCGCCGGCGAGCCGGTGGGCCATGCTCGCTGTGCTGTGCGCGAGCCTGCTGCTGGTGGCGATGGACGCGACGATCCTCAATGTCGCGCTGCCGTCGCTCATCGATCACATGGCACCCACTCCGATGGAACAGCTCTGGATCGTCGACCTGTACGGCCTGGTGCTGGGCGGCCTGCTCATCACCTGCGGCGCGATCGGCGACCGCTACGGCCGCAAGCGGCTGTTCCTGTCCGGCTTCGTGCTCTTCGGCCTGGCCTCGGTGGTGGCGGCGACCGCGCACACGCCCGCGCAGCTCATCGCGGGACGCGCGCTGCTCGGCGTCGGCGGGGCCATGGTGATGCCGTCCACACTCTCGCTGATCCGCAATATCTTCGCCGATGACCGGGAACGCACCCTGGCCATCGGCATCTGGGCCTCGGTGGCCGGTGCGGGCGCGGCCATCGGCCCGCTGGTCGGTGGCCACCTGGTCGAGGCGTTCGGGTGGTCGGCGGCCTTCTGGCTGAACGTGCCGGTGGTGATCGTCACGGTGGCCGCCGGACTGTGGTTGCTGCCGGAATACAAGGCGCCGCAGCGCGGCAGCCTGGACTGGG
Source organism: Nocardia sp. NPDC101769 (assembly GCF_044766925.1). Classification (NCBI taxonomy): domain Bacteria; kingdom Bacillati; phylum Actinomycetota; class Actinomycetes; order Mycobacteriales; family Nocardiaceae; genus Nocardia; species Nocardia sp. NPDC101769. Next base: position 15,745 of record NZ_JBIWMX010000043.1, read on the forward strand.
CGAGCGCGGCGCTGTCGGTGCTGGGCGTCGTGGCGCTGGCGTGGGGCATCAAGCATGTGTCCAAGGGCAATCCGGCCCCGATCGATCTGGTGATCTTGGCCGCCTCGGTGCTCCTGCTGGGGTTGTTCGCCTATCGGCAGCTGAAGTCGCCGGATCCGCTGCTGGATGTGCGGCTGTTCCGCAATCGCGCGTTCACCGCGGCGGCACTGGCCACCCTGCTGGCCATGCTGGCCATCGGCGCGGCACTGTTCCTGATCTCGTTGTGGCTGCAGTACATTCACGGCTACTCGCCCTCCCAGGCGGGCATGCGCACGCTGCCCGCGGCGCTGGCCACCCTGTTCGGCTCGCTGTCCACCCCGTGGCTCATGCAGCAGGTGAGCGTGCGCGCGCTGATGGGCGTCGCGCTGGGCGCGCTGGCTGGGGGCTTCGCGGTGCTGGCGGCGGTGCCGGACACCACCTATCCGATCGTCGCGCTGGTGCTGGTGTGCCTGGGCATCGGCGACGGCATCGCCATCACCACCGCCGCCGCGGTGCTGGTATCAGCGGTGCCGGCCGAGCGCGCCGGGCAGGCGGGCGCGGTCGAGGAGACCAACTACGAGCTGGGCATCGGCCTGGGCGTCGCGCTGCTGGGCAGCATTCACGGTCGTCTGTTCACCGGCCACATGACCGGATTGCCGCTACAGGGCAGCGATCTGGCCGAGGCGCGCGGCTCGGTGGGCGGCGCGGCCTATATCGCGGAGAAGATCGCCGGGCCCACCGGTGACGAGGTGCTGCGCATCGCCCAGCACGCCTACGATGCCGCGCTCACCACCACCTCCTGGATCTCGACCGCCATGGTGGGCACGGTCGCGGTGCTCACCGTGATCCTGGTCCCGCGTGGCTTCAAGGCCACCGCCACGCACTGATCGGCACGCCGTATCCGGTTATGCCAGTGACACTTTGAGCTGGGCCAGTGCCGAGCGGATGCGAGCCTTGACCGCCGGCAGCCCGATGCCCAGTCGCGCCGCGACCTGTGGGTAGGTGAGGCCGTCGTAGAACGCCAGCACCACCGACTCGCGCTGGTAGGGGGTGAGTGTGGCCAGGCCGCGGCGGATGGCGCGCTCGTCGTGGCGGCGCAGGATCTCCTCGGCCACCACATCGATGGCGGGCCGGTAATCGCAGAGGCCCCGGCGGTGTTCGTGCCCGGCCGCACTGCATTCGCGCCGCACCCGGTCCACCGCCTGATGGTGGGCCAAGGTGGTGAGCCAGGTCAGGGCATTGCCGCGGGCCGGGTCGAAGGCGGCGGCGCTGCGCCAGACCTGCAGGTAGACCTCGTGACAGGTTTCCTCGGCATATCCGGTGTCGCACACGATGTTCAGGACTCGCGAGTAGATGAGGCCGCGGGTGCGGCGGTAGAGCTCCTCGTAAGCATCCCGATCGCCGGCGCCGATGCGGCGCACGAGCTGGTCGAATTCACTGCCGCGCCGCGTGGATCGGGAGGTGGTGGGCCGGATGGATGGGGCGGGACTGGAATGAGTTACGGGATGGGTAGCGGAATATTGCGGTGCACGTGAGGAATTCACGATTGCCCCCAGATCGACGGAAAGCGAGTACAGACTTGCCGAACGAGCCGTCGAGGACTGGGACGGTCGCAAACCGCGAACGGAAACCGGCCGGGGACAGGGGCTTTCGGTTCCGCCAACTCTCCAGGCTACTCCACGATCACCCTATTCCCGCCAGGATCTATTTTCGGGGATGGAATTCCGGGCAAAGTGTGCGAATATCTCGCGGATCAAATCCGAAGGCCCAGTTCGACTATGCCCTGGGCGACCGCGTGCACGGTGACGCGATTGCGCCGTGCGTGGGCGCGGATGAGTGCGAAGGCGGCTTCCGGGGTGGTGTGGTGGGCGTGCGCGATCACGCCCTTGGCCTGTTCCACCACGATGCGGGTGGAGAGGGCGTGCTGTAGCTGCTCGGTCACCCGCTGATGGCGCTGCACCAGATTGGCGGTGACGATGTGGCCGGTGGCCATGCCCGCCAGCAGGGTGGCGACCGAGAGGTCCCTGCCGGTCCAGTGCCGCGGATCGCGCGAATACAGGCTCAGCACGCCGGCCTCGGTGTCGTCGAGGCGCATGGGGACGGCGGCTACCGAGGAAATCCGGTGCCGCCCGGCCAGACTCGTGTACTCCGGCCACATGTCGCCATAGCTACCGATATCGGTGACGGTCACCGGCGCGCCGCAGACGTGGGCGACCACGCCGGGTCCGCGAGCGTGATCGCGCTGGCAGACCTCGAGATCCAGCAGTTCCTCGGGGATGCCACCTAAGAGTTCCGACTGGTCACCCCGCAGTTTTGGGGACAGCGCCACCGTCACACCACCCGGTTCCAGCACATCGATGGCACTGTGCATCAATTCGTCCAGAATATGGGGCAGTTCGGTTGCCGCCGGTAGCAGGCGCGCGAACCTGGCCAGCACCGCCACCAGCAACTCACTGTCGGACACCGTAATCACCCCTCGGCAAACGCCGGGGCGCCCGCCATGAAAGTCTTCCTGTGCCGCTCTTGCCGTCAGCTCATGGTATTTGCCGGGCAGGGTGCTGCGGAACAGTTGCGCTCATTCGGCTTCGATCCGAATCTCACGCTCCACCACCCGCCGTGCCACCTCCACCAGGGAAAGCCCATGGGTGAAGGCGTATCCGCGCAGGCGGGCATAGGCATCGGCGATCTCGATGCCGAGCCGGGCGCCCGTCATCCCGGCCGCCTGGTGAATCCACCTGCTGGACAACGGCTGTGCCCACTGCCGGGCGTCGTCCCCGGTGGCCAGCACCAGACTGGCGGTGACCAGATCCGTGATGTGCAGCGCCGCCGACAGCAGTCGCGGCCCCGGCCGCCCGACCGAATCGCGGTACAGATCCACCGCGCCGAGCCGAATCGCTCCCAGCCGCAAGGGCACTGCGAACAGGGAACCCGACACCGGCTCCCCCGAGAGAGCCTCGGCGAACCCGGGCCAGTGCTCGCAGTCCGCGCTCAGATCGGTCACCACCACCGGCACCCCGTCGGCCACCGCAGAGACCGCGGGCCCCTCCCCCGCGGTGGCCTGCGCCTGCTCCACCCGCTCGGCGAATCCGTCACTGGCACACCAGGGTTGCATGCCGGCGTCGCGTTCCTCGAGCACGATGGCCGCGCGCCGGACCGGCAGCACCCGCACACACGCGGTGCACACCGCGCCCAGCCCGCCGCCGGTATCACGCACGGCGCGCAGGAACTGTCCCGTCAGCTGATCGAACTGCGACGAAGCCATCACCATCGAACCGCCCCACAATCATCGCCCGGCGATGGGTAATTCGGTGCCCGGGGCCAGTATCACCGTCACAGCTCGACACTGAACAGGGCCGAAAGTCACTGTGGCGGACGGTCGTCAGGGCTGGTGGGCCACGCCGAGCCGGGACAGGCCGCGCAGGTCGTAGGTGTGGGTGGCGACCGCGCCCAGTAGCAGACCCAGGGTCAGGCCGAACACCGTCATCCAGATGCCGGTGCTCAGACCCGCCTCCAGGTGCCCGTCGAAGAACAGGATGGCGCGCACCGACAGGTAGATCTGGTGCATGGGCTCGAAGCTGGACAGCGCGGCGATCCACCGCGGAATCGCCTCCACCGGAATCGAACCCGAGGAGGACGGCAGGCCCAGCACCACGAAGACGATCATGTTGATCAGCAGGCCCGCGGTGCCGAAGGCCGCCAGCACCGACAGCCCGGTCACCCCCACCGCGATGATGGCCAGCGCGCCGTAGAGGAACAGCGGCAGCGGCTGGTCGATCGGCATGCCGAAGATCCTCGCGATACCCATGAACATGCCCGAGAGGACCGGGGCGGTGATGATGGTGATGGCCCACTTCACCAGCAGGGTGTGCCAGCGGCTGATGGACGCCGGCTCCGGCGCGCGGAACCACGGGCCGAATTCGGCCGGGGCGTAACCGAGCACGTTGTCGATCATGGAGTGGATGATCATGGCGCCGCTGAAGCCCGCGAACAGCAGCACGAGGGTGTAGAAGAAGGCCGACAGGCCCTGGCCGGTGCCCGCGGGCAATGGCCGGTACGGGCTGACCACGATGTCGATGGGCTTGGCCAGCTGCAGCCGTGCCGCGCCGGACAATTCGGTGGCGGGAGCGCCCGCCCGGGGCGCCAGCTTGGCCTTCACCTGATCGGTGAGCTGCGTGCCGACGGTCGTATTGACCTGTGCCATCGCACGATCGGTGATGCGCTGCATGATCGAGGACGCGTAGGTGCCCGCACGCGGATTGGTCTGCACGGTGATGACCGGGCGCTCCACGTCGCCGGGGACCACCGAGGCCGCCGCCAGAATGGACAGCCGCTTGGTGAAGTCGCTCGGAATGATGATGGCGCCGTAGATCTGGCCGTTGCTCAGCTGCTGGCGGGCGTCATTGATGCCGACCAGCCGCAGATCGATCTTATTCTTCGGAATCTGCTCGGTCAGCGCGCCGGTGATCTGGTCGCCGACATTGACGGTCCTGCCGTCCATCACGTCGCCCACATCCTGATTGACCAGGGCGATTGGGAAGTTGTGCAGGTTCTTCTCCGGGTCGGAGGTGTAGCCGAGGTACATGGTGCCGATCAGCGCCGCGAGCAGCGTGAGCACCAGCATCGGGCCGATCCAGCCGCGCAGCGGCACGGCCCGCCGGGCCGGGGTCGCCGCCGGGGTCACCGTGGCCTCCGGGCCGGTGGGGGCACTGTCATTCGCCATGCGACGAATGTAGGCAGCGACAACAAAGTAGTCAACGTCAACATCTCCGAATGTGTCCTATATCCTGCTCTCACCATGAGCATCGCCAAGCGCAAAGCCCGCGAGGTGGTGGAGCGCGCGCGGTCCTACCACCACGGGGACCTGCGCGCCGAACTACTCCGGCGCGCCGAGGAGACCCTGCGCGGCGCGGGTGTCGACGGCCTGTCGCTGCGACAGCTCGCCCGCGACACCGGCGTCAGCCACGCCGCGCCGAGCCGGCACTTCCGCGACAAGCAGGCACTGCTGGACGCGCTGACCGTAGCCGGATTCGAGCGGCTCGGAGCCGGATTCGAACAGGCCGCCGCCACCGGCGCCTTCCTGGAGCGCCTGCGCGCCATGGCGCACACCTACCTGCGCTTCGCCATCGACAATCCGGCGCTGCTGGCACTCATGTTCGCGCGCAAGAACAGTCCGACTCCGGCCATCGGCGAGGCCGCCGCGCGCGCCTTCACCGTCCCCATCGAAATGGTCACCGACGCGCAGGCGAGCGGCGAGGTGGTGCCCGGCGACGCGCGGCGCATCTGCCTGTCGGCGGTCGCCGCGCTGCACGGGCTGGCCGCCATCATGGGTTCGGGCCTGGTCGACGCCGAGGAGGCCGACGGTCTCTTCGATGAGATGGTCACCCACATGATGAACGGTTTGCGTCCGCGACGCTGACGCCGCGTCCGCGAACCGGGCTGCGGAGGTCCGCGAACCGGAATCCGTGGGCCCGCACCCGTAACCTTTCAGGCGTGACGATCGAGAAACGACAGTGACGATCGAAGGCAGGCAGTACGGCGGACGCGCCGTGACCGAACGAAAAGCCGAGCGCCGGCAGCGCTTCCTCGACGCGGCCATCCAGATTTTCGGTGAGCGCGGCTACGCCAACTGTTCGCTGGCCGATGTGTGCGCGGCCGCCGGACTGTCCAAACGCCAGTTCTACGAGGAGTTCCAGACCCGCGAGGACGTGCTGGTCGCGGCGTACGACCAGATCCAGGACCAGGCCGGCGCCGCGCTGGCCACAGCCCTGAGCGCCATGGGACCGGACCCGGACCCGACCGACACCGTGACGCGGGCCCTCTCTGCGTTCCTCGGCTCGATCGGCACCGACCCGCACCGCGCCAAGGTCGCCTTCGTCGAGGTGGTCGGCGTGAGCGAGCGCATGGAGCAGCACCGGCGCGATCGACGGCACGCCTGGGTCGCCACCCTGTATCTGGCGGTGGAGCCGCTGGCCGGTTCGGGCGCGCGCGTGCGCGGCACGGGCGAGCTCGCGGGCAGCGCCCTGATCGGCGCAATCAACGGCCTGGCCCACGAGTGGCTGCTGTCCGAACCGCGCCCGCCGGTGAGCGACCTGGTGGAAGTGCTCGTCCCGATGGCGGTTTCGCTCATCGTGCGGGATCCGGCCTAGGCGGTCACCTCACACTGAGCCGGTCACATCAGCTGCCGTATGAAGTAGGTGTACTCCAGCGCGCTGGTGTGCGCCTTCTCGTCGTTGTTCGCGCCGGCCCCGTGGCCGCCCTGGGTGGCCTCGTAGAACAGGTACGGATCGCCGAATTCGGCTAGTCGGGCGGCGAATTTACGCGCGTGCTGGGGCCCGACCCGGTCGTCCTTGGTGGTCGTCCAGATCAGCGGCTCGGGGTACTTCACGCCCTTCTTCAGCTGTGCGTACGGCGAAATGGACGCGAGGAAGGCACGTTCGTCCGGATCGGCCACCGATCCGTACTCCCCCACCCAGGACGCGCCCGCCGCAATCTGCTCGTAGCGGACCATGTCCAGCAGCGGAACCTGGATGTCCACCGCACTCCACAGTTCCGGATGCTGCGTGAATTCGACACCCATGAGCAGCCCGCCATTGGACCCGCCCTGGATCCCCAGCCGCCGCGGCGAGGTGATCTTACGCGCGACGAGATCGCCGGCCACGGCCGCGAAGTCGTCGAAGGCCTTCTGCCGGTGGGTCTTCAGGGCCGCGTCGTGCCAGGCGGGCCCGTATTCGCCGCCCCCGCGGATGTTCGCGATGACATACGCGCCGCCGTGTTCCAGCCACGACTTGCCGAGCAGCCCGTTGTAGCCGGGCGTGGACGAGGAGGCGAAGCCGCCGTACCCCCACAGGATCGTCGGGGTGCTGCCGTCATAGGGCAGCGCGGCCGGATGCACGATGAAGTAGGGCACCTTGGTCCCGTCGGGCGAGGTGGCCTTCAGTTGCTCCACGACGAACCCGGACGAATCGAACCGTGCCGGTGCGGTCTTCACCTGGCTCAGCCGTCCGGCCGCGGTGTCCAGGCTCCAGATGGTGGCCGGGGTGAGCATCGAGGTGACCGAGAGGTAGGCCGTCTCGCCCTGGGAATCGGCGTCCACGCCGGAGACGGTCGCATTGTCCGGCAGGGGAACCGGTGTGGACGTCCAGTCGCCGTCGGGCTGTGGAGTGTAGACGGTGGCGCGGCCCTTCACGTCGTAGAGCGAGATCACCACGACGTGGTCCCGGGTCGTCATGACCCCTTCGAGGGTCTCCTGCGGCCCGGGGTCGTAGACGAGGGTGACCTTCGGCTGATCCGGGTGCGCGGTCAGGTCGTCGGCATCGAGGGACACCAGTGAGCCGGACTTGAAGGTAGCGCCACCGGTGGTCCAATCCTGTTGCAGCGCAACCAGGACCCGATTGCCGACCATGCCCTCGAGCCCGGACTTCGGCGGCAGCCCCAGCCGCACGGGCTGCGCGCCGGCGAGCAGGCTGACCTCCGACTCGTAGAACGACGGCCGCCGCTCCACCAGGTTCATCCGCCGCCCGGTCCCGTTGTCCAGCAGCACCGCCGCGGTGGCGAGCCCATCGCCCTGGCCACCGCGGGCGACCTCCACCGCCTGGTCGAGCCTCTGCCCGCGCCCCAGGCGCTTCACGACGTATGGATAGCCCGAGGTGGTCTTCTCCCCCGGCTGCCATTCCCGCGACACCAGCAGCGTGTCGGTGTCCACCCAGGCGGCGTTCTGCTTGCCGCGATCGAGCACGAATCCACCGGCCACGAACGTCCCTGTCCCCAGATCGAATTCGCGCAGTGTGACGGCGTCCTCGCCACCCTCGGACAGCTCGACCAGGCATCGCCGATGGGTGACCGGGTCGCAGGACATGCCCTTCCACACCCAGTTCTTGCCCTCGTCGCGGGCCAGGGCGTCCAGATCCAGGACGGTGCGCCACTGTGGTTGCGGCGATTCGTAATCCGCGACCGTCGTCTCCCGCCAGATGCCCCGCTGGTGGTCGGCGTCCTGCCAGAAATTGCCGATCATCCCGTCGTGGAACTCCGGCACCGGCAGGCGATCGGCCGCGTTCGCCAGCGCTTTCGCCTGGGCAAGATTGTCGGTGTAGTGCGGATCCTGTTCCAGCACATCGAGAGTCTTCGTGTTCTCGGCCGCCACCCACGATTGCACGCGAGGACTGTCCAGCTCTTCGAGCCACTGATACGGGTCGCTCGCCGTGCTCGATCCCCCGCACGCGGCCAGCAGAACCACCGCCAGACCCGCGAGGGCGGCCCGGATTCCGCTCTTGCTCCCCACCATGAAATCCCCCATCCCATGATCACGAGGCGACCCCGATCGGGGCGTCAGCGAGCCACCCTACCGCCGCCCACCGACAATCTGTCGGTGCCCACCCTCCGGCAACCTGTCGGTGCCGGGCGGCAAGATCACGGGCATGACCGACGAGGAGAGGCGCTGGGCCGATCCGCACGCCACCACGGCGGTGCGGAGATTCCTGCGTCGGCACCGTCGAGCGGTGGAGACCATGCTGATGGCGGCCCGGCTGGACCGGCTGGACGAATTCGCCGATGCCGCAGCGGAATACGCCGCCGACCCCGCCGGGTCGGTCACGCCCGAGGGCGCGGCGGTGGTGTTCGCCATCGCGCAGCGGGCGGCGATCGCGTATCGGACCGGGGCGCAGCGGGAGCAGGGGTTCATCGACCGGTTCGTCGACAGCTGGCTGAACGAGCACGGGTACGCGTTCGCGGCCGCGGTCGCCGAGACACGGCGGGGCCTGCGGATCGAGGATCCGGAGCCGCGAGCGGGACGGATGACACCGTGGCTGCGGGCGACCGCGCCCGGTGAGGAGCCCGAGCCCGCCGCGGAGACGTTGAGTCTGCGGGTGCATGCCCGGCTCGGGGCGCAACCGCCATCTCCCGGCGCGGGCACACCGCACGCCCCTCCGGACCCGAAATCGGTGACCACCGACCAGATTCGGCGACTGGAGGCGGCCATGGTGGACGGCAGGCGATGGCGGGCCGCCGCCCACCGGCGGCTGGTGCTCGACGATCCCGCGCTCGGTCAGCTGGCCCGGCGGCTGGTCTGGGCGAGCTTCGACGGCCGCGGCACCCTGACGGGCACGTTCCGGATCGATACCGAGGGCGTGCTCCGGGCCGTGAACGATGGGCCCGTCGAGCTCCCACGCGAGACGCTGGTGGGTGTGGCCCACCCGCTGCACCTCGCGGAATACCTGGAAGCATGGCGGAATTCGTTCGCCGGCAACCGGTTACGCCAGCCGTTCGAGCAGCTGGACCGGCGGACGTACGCTCTCACCTCGGAGGAGGCGGAAGCGGATCGTCTGTCCCGCTTCACCGATCGCCAGGTCCGCACCGATCGGGTGTTCGGACTGCAACATCTGGGCTGGGAGGTGTCAGGAGCGCTCCTGTATCGCCGGTTCGGTCTGTCCCGGGAGGTGGCCGTCACGCTGGACCCCGGGCTCGAGGGCGGCTATCGCTACGAGCCCGAGCTCCAGCGGGTGCTGGCAGTAGAGCTCCGGGGCGGCACATTCGGGTCGTTCGATGCCGTCACCGCCTCGGAGCTGATCCGTCAGCTGGAGCGGCTGGCGGCGTGACGTCCGGCGCGGCGGCCGAAGAAGGAACCCGCGCCGAGCTGCGTGCCGCTGGAATAGCCCTTGCCGTCCTGGGCCAGGGTGGAGGCGGTCGCGCCGGCCGCGTAGAGCCCCGGAATCGCTGATCCGTTGTCCCGCAATACTTCCGAGTCGGCGGAGGTGCGCAGGCCGCCGAGGGTGAAGCCCGCGTACAGCGCCTTGCCCAGGGTCAGGTCGAAGGCCGCCCATGGCCCGTGATCCTGCGGCTCGAGCCATTCGGCCGCCTTGTGGAAATCGGGGTCCTCGCCGCGGGCCGCGTTCTCGTTGTATCGGTCGAGGGTGGATCGCAGTGCCTCGTACGGGATTCCGAGGGCGGTCGCCATCTCCTCGACGGTCTCCCAGCCGTCGATGAACGGCGCGAGCGGGAACATGGGCCGTTCCATGTGCTCCGAGTCCACGATCAGGTAGGCCGCCGCGCCGGGCTGATCGAGCACGAAGGCGGAGGTCCGCGCGTGATAGGAGTCCTCGGCGACGAAGCGTTCGCCCCGCTGGTTCACCACGATTCCGGTCAGCAGCTTGGCGGGCGGATACACGGGCGCGGTGACGAAGGCCTGGTCCATCATGCGGGTCACGCCGCCCGCCGAGACGCCGAGCCGGATGCCCGAGCCGTCGTCGAAGGGCGTCCCGAGTACGAAGGGCTTCTCGGTCAGCCACGGCACGTGCTCGGCCACCATGTCGGTGTTCATGACGAAGCCGCCGGCGGCGAGCACCACCGACTTCGCCCGCACCGCACCGGTGGTGCCGAGGTGCTTCCAGCTCACGCCGGCCACACTGCCGTCGGCCTCGATGATCAGATTGGTCACGCCGGTCTCGTACCGCACCTCGACGCCGAGTGCGGCGGCCCGCTTCACCAGCAGCTCGATGATCATGGCCGCGCCCTGGGTGTCGCCGGGCACCGGAACCTTGTGCCCGCGCGGCGCGGGCGTCGCCTGATCCCGGTAGGGCCAGACCTTTTCGTTGCCGGTGTACATCAGCCCCTGGGTGCCGGGCTGGATGACCGCCTTCTCCGGGTAGTAGCTGCGCTCGAATTCGAAGCCCAGGCTCTCCAGCCAGCCGAAGTGCTCGACGCTGCCGTCGCAGTAGGCGCGGATCTTGTCCGGTTCGGGATCGCGCGCCACCGACAGCAGGTACTTGTACATCTCCTCGGCCGAATCGTCGTGGCCGGTGGCCTGCTGCACGGCGGTGCCGCCGCCGAGGTAGAAGTGCCCGCCCGCCAGCGCGGTGGTGCCGCCCGCGACGCCGGCCCGCTCCAGGACCAGCACGCGGGCCCCGTTGGCGGCAGCCTCGACCGCTGCGCAGCCGCCCGCGATGCCGAATCCGGCGACGACTACGTCGACCTCGTCGGACCATTCGGCAATCGACGCAGCCGCAAGGGTTTCCGGGATCTGTGTGCTCATTGCACATCCTTCTTGATCTGCTCGAAGAACAGCCGCATATTCGGCCCGATCTCGGCGAGTTCGATGAACGGCACGCCCGAGGCCGCGCCGTCGAGGTAGGCGAAACGCATCTGCCCGCTCATATCGCCCTGCTGCACCGCCGGGATCCCCTGCGCCGCGGCATCTTTCAGCGCCGCATCGAAGTCGTCGGGTTCCAGGCAGATGTGATGCAGGCCGGGCCCGCCGCGTTCGAGGAATTCGGTGTAGATGGAGCGGCCGCGCACCGGCTGAATTAGTTCGAGCTGGGTGTCGCCGCTGTAGGACAGCGAGATGTGCGCGGTGAAGTCGGCGGGTTCGCCACGGTAGACGCAGCTCTCGGGCCCGAAGTGGACCTCGGGCATGCGCATCCAGCCGCCGGCGCCCATGATGGTCTTCAGGAACTGTTCACCGGCCGCGATGTCCTCGACCACCCAGGCGATCTGGGTGACCGGGCCGCGGGCCACACTTGTGCTGTCCACCCCGGCAGTTAATCACAATCGCTTAAATTGGCAAGGGCTACTCTTCGTCGGGATCCGGATCGGACGGCGCGGTCCACCCTTTGTTGCTCAGGCCGTAGAACGTCGAGACCAGCAGATACAGCACCAGAGCCGTGATCGGCGACAAGAATCCGACCCCGATGCACACCGCGTAGACCAGGATGCCCGGCCAGGCCCGCCAACTCTCGCGCCGCGCGTAATCCGCACCCAGACCGGGCTTCAACATTTCCGGCCGCTTCGCCAGCCGCCACCACATGGGCGCCCACGGCACGGTCATCATCACCCCGACGATCCCGTACAGCGCCACCGCCACCACCGCGTCCCGGCGCGTCCCGTGCACCACATTGTCGGCCACCACGATGGTCGGGAACGGCACCAGCGAAATGCCCAGCAGCAGCATCAGATTCCACCACCGCAGCACGTGGTCGATGCGCCGCAACCGCCCGAAGAAGGTGTGGTGGTTCATCCACACGACGCCGATCGTCATGAACGACGCCAGATAGGCCACGTACGACGGCCAGGTATGCGCCAGCGCCTGCAGCAGGCGCCCGGGCTCGTGGTCGGGCACCCTGATATCCAAAATCAACAGGGTGATGGCAATCGCCATCACCCCGTCGCTGAACGCTTCCACCCGGGCGGTTCCGGCGAGCGTGCGATCCGGAACCGATCCGTCACTCATGGACCGAAGCGTAACCCGATTCCGTGATCGCCTCAGATCGCTTGACCCGCTTGATGGTTCGAACCGTGATCGCCATCAGCAGCACGGTGACGCCGATCATGAGCGCGCTCGACAGCCAGGCCATGGTGTGGATGGGCAACCGGTAGGCGAGCACCACCCGCAACACGGACTCGCCGACCAGGCCCACGCCCCACATCCCGGCGATCCGGTTGTGCACGTGGCGCACCAGCGGGTCGGTGTGGAACTTGTGCTCCATCTCCGCCAGCTTCGCCGGTGAGTTCGCGAAGGCCTTCCGGGCCGCCATGTAGGTCAGCGGCCTGCCCAGCAGCGCGCTCACCCCGAATGCCAGCCCGATGACAGCGGTGGTGAGCGAGTCCCGCACGATCATCATCCGGGCGTCGCCGCTGATCAGCGAGCTCGCGATGCCGAAGACGAAGCCGGCCAGGATGAGTGCGGCCAGGACGTCGACGCGCCGGGCCCGGATCACCTCGACGAGGACCACGACGCCGGAGAACACCGCGCCCGCCAGCAGCGCGAGGAAGTCGGAGTACCCGGCCCAGTGCAGGAGGTAGTACGCCGCGAGCGGCACCGCGATGTCACGGGCGGTGGGTGCGAGCATGCGCAGCAGGTTCGGCCGGACCTGCGACTGCGGCGCGGGCACTGCGGTGATGTTGTCGGCCATGGTCGGAACTCCTGTAATCGGTTCGTGCGCTACAGGAATGACGCTACGGTCGCGCCGACCTCGCCGAATCTGCCAACCATCACCTTCCGGCCATGACAGTTGTCATGCCGGTTCCGGACACGCCGTTCGCTGCCATCCCAGCTTCGGGCGGACCAGCGACGATGATTTCCGGACCGGGCGTCGTCTCCATTCCCGGGGACCGAAACACCGATTCGAGGAGTTGACCATGTCCTACGTGACGCAGCCGGGCGATCCGGTCTGGACCGATCTCTTCACCACCGACACCGACAGCGCCATCGATTTCTACGGCGAACTGTTCGGGTGGAGCGCCGATGTCGCGCCCGAGTACGGCGACTACATCACCTTCCGCAAGGACGGCCGGGCCGTGGCGGGCGGGATGCGTAACGGCGGGAACAGCGGGCCCAATCAGTGGACCGTGTACCTTGCCAGCCCGGACGCCGAGGCGACCTCGGCGGCCGTGATGGCGTCCGGCGGGATGATCGCGGCGCCGGTGACGGCGGTCGGGGCCCTCGGCAAGTTCGGGGTGTTCGGGGACAACGGCGGGGTCGGGATCGGCGTGTGGGAAGCCGGCACCATGGCCGGGTTCGAGCAGCGCGGCGTGGTCGGCGGCGGGCACTGGGAGGGGCACGTGGGCGCACCCTCGTGGTTCGAACTGCACACCCGCAGCTATGACGACGCCCTGAAGTTCTATCGCGAGGCCTTCGGCTGGAAGGACCCCTTCGCGATCGCCGATACGCCCGAATTCCGGTACACCACCATACATTCCGTGACGCCGATGCTGGGCGGCGTGATGGACTCGACCAGCTTCCTGCCGCCGAGTGTGCCCGGATACTGGACCGTCTACTTCGGCGTCGAGGACGTGGACGCCGCCGTGCGCAAGGTGGCCGAGCTGGGCGGCAGCGTGGTGCGGCCCGCCGAGGACACCCCGTACGGCCGCCTGGCGGCGGTGGCCGACCCGTCCGGCGTGCGATTCAGCCTGGGCGGCAACAAGTCCTGACCGGGCGCACTGCTGCGTGCACCCGCTCGATACCGGCCCTGCACAGGACGAACGGCCCGGTCCCCACAGTGACCGGGCCGTCCGGAACATCCCGCGGCGACGTGGTCGGCGCCCCAGCAGCGATTCGGACGCCGCCGCGGGAAACTCAGCCGCCGGTGACGACGGAGCCACGCACGCCGGTGGCCAGGGTCTGCTGCCTGCCCAGTCCGGCGACCTCCACGACCACGACATCGCCGTCGCGCAGATAGGGTTTCGGCTCCGGCCGGCTGACCGCGACGCCGCCCGGGGTTCCGGTCAGCACCAGGTCGCCGGGTTCCAGGGTCATCAGCGTGCTCAGGTACCGCAGCAGTTCGCCCACTCCGGCGACCATGCTGCCGGTCGTACCCGCCTGCCGCTGTTCGCCGTTCACCCACAGCTGCAGGCTCAGCGCCTGCGGTTCGGCGACCTCGTCGGGTGTCACCAGCCACGGGCCGATGGGGGTGAAGGTGTCGAACGATTTGCCCTTCACCCAGGTCGGTTCGCCCGCAATGCCATTGCGCTCGGTCACGTCGTTGGCGGTGACATAGCCGCCCACCGCCCCCAGCGCGGTGGCGGCGTCCGGGCAGTCACGCAGCGCGCGGCCGATCACCACGCCCAACTCCACCTCGTGGTCGGTGGCGCGGCTGCCGGGCGGCAGCTCGATGGCATCGTAGGGACCGCTCACCGTGGTGCCCGGCTTCAGGAACACCACGGGCCGTTCGGGAATGGCCGCGCCGATGGCAGCGGCGTGGTCGGTGTAGTTGAGCCCGATGCCGATCACCTTGCCGGGCCGGGCAATCGGTGCGCCGACCCGCGCGGCCGGATCCACCTCGGGCAGGTTTCCGGCGGCGAGCGCGGACCGCACCGCGCTCAACGCCGCCGGATCACCCAGCAGCCGGCCGTCGATATCGGCGGTGACGGACGACAGATCGCGCAGCGCGCCCTCATCATCGATGGCCACGGGACGCTCGGCGCCCCGGGCCCCTACGCGCAGCAGTTTCATACGTCGCCTCCCGGCTGCTTCATTTCTCGGCCCCCGATTGCTCGGCGGCCACGGCCGCCACCCCCGCGCCGCCCGGCAGGTGTTCGTGCGCGATGCAAATACCCAACTGCTGCAACAGCATTGCTCCGGCGCTCAGGCAGCGCTGTTCGTCCGGCTCGATCTCGATGAGCGAATACGCAGCGGCGAAACCGGTTTCGCGCAACCGGTCCTCCGGCAACGTGTTCCGGCCGCACACGGCGACCACCGGCACACCCGCGGCCCCCGCGGCGGCGGCGACGCCCGCGGGCGCCTTGCCGTGCAGGGTCTGCTCGTCGAGCTTGCCCTCGCCGGTGACGACCAGGTCCATGCCGGCCAGCTGCGCGTCGAAACCGACCAGCTCCAGCATCAATTCGATGCCGGGACGCAGGGTCGCGCCGAGGACGGCGAGCGCGGCGAATCCGACACCCCCCGCGGCGCCGGCCCCCGCCGCGTCGCGCCGATCCGACCCGAGTTCCGCGGCCAGCCGCTGCGCCCACTGCCCGAGCGCGGCGTCCAGCTGGGCCGCCTGGGCCGGATCGGCGCCCTTCTGCGGCCCGTAGACCGCAGCGGCCCCATAGGGCCCGGTGAGCGGATTGTCGACATCGCAGGCCACCGTGACCTCGACGCCGTCCATCCGCTCGCGCAGGGCGGTCAGGTCGATGGAGTGCACCCGGGTGAGAGCCGCCCCGCCGTCGCCGATGGGCTGCCCATCCGCATCCAGCAGCCGGGCGCCGAGCGCCTCCAACAGACCTGCGCCGCCGTCGGTTCCGGCGCTGCCGCCGATGCCGAGCACGATGCGGCGGCACCCGGCCGCGACCGCGGCCGCCATCACCTCGCCGGTGCCCCGGCTGGTGGCGGTCATCGGTCGCAGCCGGCCTTCCGGCAGCCGCACCAGGCCCGATACATCCGCCATCTCCACGACCGCGAGATCGTCGCGGCGGGCGTAGGCGGTCAGCACCGGTTCCCCGGTCGGCCCCGACGCGGTCAGCGGGACCGCGTCGAAACCGGCTGCGAGCGCGGCGGCGACGGTGCCGTCACCGCCGTCGGCCACGGGCACGACCGCCACCGAGGCGTCCGGACGCGCCCGCCGGATTCCGGCTCGCACGGCGGCCCCGACCTGCGCCGCGGTCAGCGAGCCCTTGAATTTGTCGGAGGCGATCAGCACACGAGCCATGAGAATCCTCTAGTCCAGCGGGACGGTTGCGGTCGGGGCGTCGACGAAGGCCGAGGCCAGTTCCTCGAACTCCATGACCTCGTTGATCTCACGCGCGCCCATGGACACATTGGTGACGCGCTCGAGAATGCACTCGACCACGACGGGCACCTTGAATTCGGCCATCAGCGACTTGGCCTTCTCGAAGGCGGGACCGATGTCCTGCGGCTCGAAGACGCGAATCGCCTTGCAGCCCAGACCCTCCGCAACCTTGACGTGGTCCACGCCGTAGCCGTTGACCTCTGGCGAGTTGATGTTCTCGAAGTCGAGCTGGACGTAATAGTCCATCTCGAACGCCCGCTGTGCCTGCCGGATCAGCCCCAGGTACGAGTTGTTCACCAGCACATGGATGTACGGGATGTTGAACTGGGCGCCGACGGCCAATTCCTCGATGAGGAACTGGAAGTCGTAGTCACCGGACAGCGCGACGACCTGCTCGTCCTTGCACGCGGTAGCGACACCCAGCGCGGCGGGCAGGGTCCAGCCCAGCGGACCGGCCTGACCGGCGTTGATCCAGTGCCGCGGCTTGTACACGTGCAGCAGCTGCGACGCCTGAATCTGCGACAGGCCGATGGTGGTGACGTAGCGGGTGTCCCGGCCGAACGCCTTGTTCATCTCTTCGTACACGCGCTGCGGCTTCAGTGGCACGTTTTCGAAGTGCGTCTTGCGCTGACCGGTCGCGCGGCGGGCACGCACTTGCTCGACCCAGTCGCCGTGGTCGGTCAGGCCACCCACGGCGTCAAGGGATTCCGCGACGGCAATGAACTGCTCCAGGGCCGCGCCGGCGTCGGAGACGATGCCGTAATCGGGCGCGAAGACCCGGCCGATCTGGGTCGGCTCGATGTCGACGTGCACGAACTTGCGGTCCTTGGTGTAGGTATCGAGACCACCGGTGTGGCGGTTGGCCCACCGGTTACCGATGCCCAGCACGAAGTCGGCGGCCAGCATCGACTCGTTGCCGTAGATGTGGGAGGTCTGCAGACCCACCATGCCCGCGTTCAGCTCGTGGTCATCCGGAATGGTGCCCCAGCCCATCAGGGTCGGGACCACCGGAACACCGGTCAGCTCGGCGAACTTCACCAGCAGCTCGTCGGCGTCGGCATTGATGATGCCGCCACCGGCCACGATCAGCGGGCGCTCGGCGGCGTTCAGCATCGACAGCACCTTGGCGGCCTGCGCCTGAGTGGCGGCCGGGCGGACGACCGGCAGCGGCTCGTAGGTGTCGATGTCGAACTCGATCTCGGCCAGCTGCACGTCGATCGGCAGATCGATGAGCACCGGGCCCGGACGGCCTTCGCGCATGAGCCAGAACGCCTTCTGGAAGGCGCCGGGCACCTGAGCGGGCTCGAGCACGGTGTGCGCCCACTTGGCCAGCGGCTTCGCGATGGACGCGATGTCGACGGCCTGGAAGTCCTCCTTGTGCAGCTTGGACACCGGGGCCTGGCCCGTGATGCACAGGATCGGAATGGAATCCGCGCTGGCGGCGTACAGACCGGTCACCATGTCGGTGCCCGCCGGGCCCGAAGTCCCGATGCAGATGCCGATATTGCCGGGCTTGGCCCGGGTGAAGCCCTCGGCCATGTGCGAGGCGGCCTCGACGTGGCGGGCCAGCACATGCTTGATGCCGCCGTGGGCCTTCATGGCGCTGTAGAACGGGTTGATCGCGGCGCCGGGCAGGCCGAAAGCCTGTGTGGCCCCTTCCTTTTCCAGGATCAGGACCGCCGCGTCGACGGTGCGCATGCGCGCCATAATCAGTTCTCCTTGTCCAGCTTGCCGCTCAGGCGCTCGACGCCGCGCAGCAGTGCAGAGTGGTCCAGGTGGCCGTCACCATTGGCGCGGGCCGAGGCGACCAGCTGCGCGATGAGCGAGCCGGCCGGGGTCACCAGACCGGCCTCCCGGGCGGCGGTGGTGAAGATGCCCATGTCCTTGTGGTGCAGGTCGATGCGGAAGCCCGGCGCGAACTCGCGGTTGATCATCTTGTCGCGCTTCTGGTTCAGCACGGCCGAACCGGCCAGGCCGCCGCCGAGCACGTCCAGGGCGGGGCCCAGCTCGACGCCGTAGGCCTCGAGGAAGACCACGGCCTCGGCCACGGCCTGGATGTTGCTGGCCACGATGAGCTGGTTGGCGGCCTTCACGGTCTGGCCCGCGCCATTGGTGCCGACGTGCACGATGGTCTTGCCGACGGTGTCGAAAACCGGCTTGGCGGTGGCGAAATCCTCGGCCGAGCCGCCGACCATGATGGACAGGGTGGCGTTCACGGCGCCCGGCTCGCCGCCGGAGACGGGGGCGTCCAGCAGGCGGAAGCCACGCTCGGCGGCCTGCCCGGCCAGCTCCTGGGTGATATCCGGGCGGATGCTGGAGAAGTCGATGATCAGCGCGCCGGGCTCGGCGGTCTCGAAGACACCCTTCTCACCGGCCAGTACCTCCTGCACGTGCGGGGAGTCCGGCACCATCACGGCGATGACCTCCGCGCCGCGCACGGCGTCGGCGATCGAGGTGACGGCCCGGCCGCCCGCGTCGACCAGTGGCTGGGCCTGGGCCGGGTTGCGGTCGAAGCCCTTGACGGCGTGGCCCGCGTTCTGGAGGTGGACGGCCATCGGGCTGCCCATGATGCCGAGGCCGATGAAAGCGATGTTGGTCATGATCTGTTCCCTAATCCTCTGTCTTGCACGTTCTCTGGGTCTCTGGACGGCGGACTACTTCGCGGCGCGTCGTTCGCGCGGCAGCCATTCGAAGGCGTCCTCGGAACGGCCGGACGGCTTGTACTCGAGACCGACCCAGCCCTGGTAGCCGCGCGACGCGAGGTCGGTGAGCTGAAGCTCGAGCTGGAGCTCACCGGTGCCCGGCTCGTTGCGGCCCGGGTTGTCGGCGATCTGCACGTGGGCGATCCGGTCGGTGTACTCGGAGATCACCTTGTCCACGTCGTCACCGTTCACGGCGAGGTGGTAGAGGTCGGCGAGCAGGCCGATATTGCTGACGCCCGCGTAGGCCTGCACCTTGTCGATCACGGCGAGGCCGTCGACGGCCTTCAGCAGCGGGTAGCGCGGCGCGCCGGAGGCGGGCTCGACCAGGATGGTGGCCCCGATCCGGGAGGCGGCCACGGCCGCCGCCGCCAGATTCTCGACGGCCAGCTCGTCCTGCCGCTCCGGGGTGGCGTCGTCGACACGGTTGCCGTAGAGGGCGTTGAAAGCCCTGGTGCCCAGTCGTTCTCCGATGCCGACCGTGACGTCGATATTGTCCTTGAACTCCGCGGACCGCGACGGCCAGGAGACCAGGCCGCGGTCGCCGCCGGCCATGTCACCGGCGAAGAAGTTGAGGCCGATCAGCTGCACGCCCGCGTTCTGCACGGCGGCGACGAGGGCGTCCACGTCCCGGTCCGACGGGACCGCCTCGGCGAACGGCCACCAGAACTCGATGGCGTCGAATCCGGCCTGCCGCACGGCTTCCGGGCGCTCCAGGATGGGCAGCTCGGTGAACAGCAGCGAGCAGTTCACGGCGTAGTCGAGCGAGTGGGTCATCAGGAATCCCTCCAGTTCGTTCCCGCAGCGTTTCCGCTATTTTCCATAATGCGGAAATATTTTTTCGGGATATGAAAAGGCTAATGCTCCCGAAACAACCCCGTCAAGAGAGTTCCGGGAGCTACCGGCCAGTACGGCACGAGATATACGAAATAGCCGATTCGGTCGCGGATGTCGTCGACTCAGCCGCGGATATCGTCGTCCAGACGATCGCCCAGATCGTCCTTGCGATCCTCGGCAGCCGCGAACACCGAAGCGCCCGGCTTGTTTCCGCGTTTGATCTCGTTGAACAGCAGGTTCAACATGATCGCCACGATGGCCGTGGCCGAGATGCCGGAGTGCATGATCACTCCGAGCCAGGTCGGGAACTTGTCCCAGAACGTCGGCGCGGCAATCGGAATCAAGCCCACGCCGATGGCCACCGCGACGATGACCATGTTGAGGTTGTCGGTGAAGTCCACCCGTGCCAATGTGCGAATGCCGCTCGCCGCTACGGATCCGAACAACACGATGCCCGCGCCGCCGAGGACCGGATAGGGAATCCCGGCCACCACCGCGCCCACAATCGGGAACAGTCCCAGCACGAGGAGCACCAAACCGCCTGTCGCGACCACGAATCGGCTCTTGATGCCGGTCAGCGCGACCAGCCCCACGTTCTGTGCGAACGCGCTGCACGGGAAGCTGCTGAACAGCGGTGCAACCGCGGAGGAGAGCATATCGGCCCGCAGACCGGCCGCCACCCGCTTGGAATCCGCCTCGGTACCAACGATCTCGCTGATCGCGAGGACGTCGGCCGTGGTCTCGACCATGATCACAACCATCACGATGGTCATCGACACGATCGCCCCGACCTCGAAGATCGGCCCGCCGAAGTGCAGGATCGGTGGCAGCGCCATGATCTTCGCGTCACCAACCGCGGAGAAGTCGGCGCGGTGGGTGAACACCGCGATGATCGTGCCGATCACCAGACCGATGAGAATCGACAGCCGCGAGATCGCGCCCTGGAACAGGCGGCTGATCACCAGGATGATGACCAGGGTCAAACCCGCGAAGCCGATATTGCCCATGGAGCCGAAATCGGCGGCCTTGGCATCGTTGCCCATCGCCCACTTGAAGGCGGTGGGCAGCAACGAGAGCCCGATCACCGTGATGATCGATCCCGTCACCACGGCCGGGAACAGCCGCACCAGTTTCGCGAAGAAACCGGATAGCAATAGACCGATCGCGCCGGCGACCATGATCGCGCCGAAGACCGGGCGAAGTCCGCCGTTGCTGGCGATGGTGACCATCGTCGAGACACTGACGAACGAAATACCCTGCACGATCGGCAATCTGGAGCCGACCGGCCCGATGCCCAGGGTCTGCAACAGGGTGGCCAGACCGGAGATGAATAGGCCGGCTGTTACCAGCAGCGCCATGTCCGTCGCCGAGAGTCCGGCCGCACCTCCCACGATGAGCTGCGGTGCGATCACACCGCCGTACATAGTCAGGATGTGCTGAGTTCCGTAGACCAGCGTCTGCCCGAAGGGATATCGCACATCTTCGGGACGGGTCACGGTCACTTCCACGCGTCTATGGTCATCACCCATCGCCACACCTCCTGGATCAGCAAAAACCGGGTGTGGCCAGCCAGGCGTTCCCCGCCTCGTTGGCGTCGTCACGCTCGACGGTGGCCTCGATGAGGCCGTACGGACGGTCCGCAGCGATGAAGACCTCGCCCGGGTTGTCCACATGGAAGGGGCTGAGGTCCACCAGGAAGTGGTGCTTGTTCGGCGCCGAGAGGCGGATCTCCGCGACCTCGGTGAACTGCTCGAGTACCGAGCGACCCATCGAGTAGAGGGTCTGCTGCAGGGCGTAGGAGTGCACGACGGCGAACTGACGCAGCAGCACCTTGAGGATGGCGTCGTAGGTCTTGTCCCAGTCGACATTGGTGTGGTTGTAGCGCCACTTGGCCACCAACGAGGTCGCCATGATGCGGTCGTTGGTCGGCTGCAGGGTGGTGTACTTGTCCTTGAAGAAGCCGTGGAACTCCGAGCCGGTGGTCTTGAGCAGCGTCAGATCCTTCACACCGGAGACCACGTGGGCCTTGCGGTCGGGGCCGACGCCGTCGATGTTGACCACGGTGGTGCGAATACCCTGGCCCGACTTCACGAACGAGTGATCATGCGGCCGGCCGTCGACCTCGATGCGATCCCAGGCGTACTCCTCAACCTCGATGCGCGCACCGGTGGCGGTGGGGGCACGGGAGATGAAGTGGTCGGCCAGGCTGATGCCGTACTCCTCGATGGAGTGGACGCCCTTCTCCTTGGCGAAGGCGAAGGCGGTGTTCTTCTGGGTGTCCGTGGGCAGCACGTCGGCCTGGTCACCGGTGATGTGGGCGTCGGAGAACTCACCGCGCAGCGACGTGGAGACGTTCAGGTCGCGGATCTGGTGGCGCGGGGTATCGCGGTAGACGCGGACGACGCGGTTCTCGGCCTTGCCGTACTGGTTCTGTCCCAGCTTGATTGCCATGTGCGTTCAGCTTCCTCGGTAGGTGGAATAGGCGAAGGGGCTCATGAGCAGGGGCACGTGATAGTGCTCGCCCGCCTCCCCGGCGACCTTGAAGGTGATGGAGACCGACGGGTAGAAGTAGGTCTGATTCGTTGCGGCGGCATAGCTTTCGATATCGAAGGTGAGCCGGTAGACACCGGCCGCGAGCCCTTCGGGGCCGAGTTCGCGCACTCGGCCGTCGTCATCGGTCTTGCCCTCGGCCAGCACCCGGGCATCCGGGCCGACCTGTTCCAGCCGCACCTCGACACCGGCCGCGGGCTTGCCCAGCGCGGAGTCCAGGATGTGCGTCGTAATGGTGCTCACTGCTCGAATACCTTTCGCAGGCGCAGGACCGCGATCTTGCGCAGCTCTTCGGCCACCACGGCCGCCTCGGCGGCGGCGTCGTTGGCGAGGCGCTGGTGCAGGCTCGCCAGAATCTGCTCGGCGGACAGGCCGGTGGCGCAGATCAGGAAGACCCGGCCGAAACGCTTCTCGTAGGCGCGATTGCCATCCAGCAGCTGCGCGGCGATGGCCACGTCCTGACCGACCCCGGCCTGCTCCTGGCGCGACCACGCGGATCCGGTGTCTGTGCCCGACACACGGTCGCCGATGCGGGGGTGCGCGGCCAGCGCGCGATTCACCTCGGCTCCGCTCAGGGTGCCGGCCAGCTCGCCGGCCCGGGCGAGCACGCTGTCGATATCGGCATAGGGCCGGGCCGCCAGCACACCGTCGGCCCAGGCGGGCACATCACAGCAGGTCAGCAGGTCCGGCCGGAGTTGTTCCCCGGCTGTCGAATTGAATTCGCTCAACGTCACCATCGGCGCTACCTCTCTCGGATAGCGGAAGGGTGATTCCGCTACTCGAGAAGAGTGGCACGGGCCACAACAAGCCGTCAACATTTTGTTGAAGATATACAGATACCGCAGGTCAGGACACTAGCCTGGCATACGTGCCAACCAACCCGAAACGACGACAGCGACGGAGGGCCGACCACTGCCGACCCTCCGTCGCCGATCATCACACCGGCGTCGGTCAGGTATTCCGCACAGCCGGTGCCGCCGCCAGGGCGGCGCTGGTGCGGGATCTGAACAGCTGGTGCAACACCAGGGCCGCCAGACAGCCCGCACTGATCCCCGACGCCAAGATGATCGACACCGGTCCCGGCAGACCGGCGTAGAACGAGGGCGCGACCGTCGGTGTCATGCCGATGAACAGCGCGACGCCCACGATCAGGGAGTTGATCGGATCGTGCAGATCCGCCTTGGCCAGGGTGCGGATGCCGCTCGCGGCGACCGTGCCGAACAGTACGAGACCCGTTCCGCCCAGGGCCGGTTTCGGCACCAGCTCCACAATGGCGCTCGCCACCGGGAACAACCCCAGCAGCACCAGCAGCGCACCGCTGGCGGCCACCACGAAACGGCTGTACATGCGGGTGAGCGCCACCAGTCCGACGTTCTGCGCGAAAGCGCCACAGGCGAATCCACCCATGACCGAGGCCAGCATGGTGCCGACACCGGCCGCGCGCAGACCACCCGCGATGTGCTGCTCCTCGGCGGGCCGGTCCACGATCTCGCCGAGCGCGATCATGGTCGCGGTCGACTCGGTCATCACCACGAGCATCACGATGCACAGCGAGACGATCGCACCGACCTGGAACTGAGGTGCGCCGAAGTGCATGGGCGGTATGAAACCGACCAGCGAGCTATTGCGCACCGGGCCTGTATCCAGCAGTCCCAGTGGCCATCCCGCCACCGAACCCGCGACCAGTCCGATCAGCAGAGCCAGCTGCCGCCCGAACCCTTTCAGAAACCGATGGCACAGCAGCACGACCACCAGAGCGATCGCCGCGTCCAGCAGGTTCTTCAGCGGCACATGCGCCGAGCCCATGGAGCCCTCGCCAGCGCCGCTGATCCAGCCGAGCGCGACCGGCAGCAGCGACAGGCCGATGAGCGAGATGACCGTGCCGCCCACGATCGGCGGGAAAAGCCGATGCAGCCGTGAGAAATACGGGGCGGCGAGGACAGCCAGCGAACCCGCCACCAGGGTGGCCCCGAAGATGACCGGGAGCGCCTCGCCCGGCGCGGCGTCCTTGGCGATGGCCAGGATCGGTCCCACCGCCGCGAACGATCCGCCATTGATGAGCGGCAGCCGCGCGCCGAACTTCCACCAGCCCAGGGACTGCAGCAGGGTGGCCAGTCCCGCGGTGAACAGGCTCGCGGTGATGAGTATGACCGTGTCACGGGTGCCCAGGCCGACCGCGGCGCCCACGATCAGCGGCGGCGCCACGACGCCGGCGACCATGGCGGCGATGTGCTGCAGGCCGCCGGCGAGCAGCTGCCAGGGTGGCGGGACGACATCGACCGGATGTCGTTCGGGCGCTTCGGGTTCCAGGACCACGGGTGCGGTGGACTCCGGCGTGGAGGGAGTACCCGGGACGCCGGGTGCGGATTCAGCAGTCACGGGCGGGCCGGCCCCCTCGATCAGCGGAGGAAGCAGCACTTCCGTCGCGTAGTCGGCCCGATCGCGACGGCCGGACGACCGTCGAAAGTCTTCGGTACGGCGTCGAAACTCTTTGGCCCGCAGGTGAACCGCGTTCGCTCAACGTCTCCATTGGCGCAACCTCTCTCGGATAGCGGAAGGGTCATTCCGCTATCCGAGAAGAGTGGCACGGGCCACATTGGCCGTCAACAATTCGTTGAATATATATCGGTCGGCCGACAGTCCGGTCAGGCGCGTTCGCGGTTCAGGTAGTTGTAGACGGTGAAGCGGGTGACGCCCAGTGCCGCCGCCACGGTCTCCGCGGACTTGCGGAACGTGAACGCGCCCCGCTCTTCCAGCAATCGCACAGCACGCTGCTTGTCGACGCGCGGCAGACCCGCCAGCGGCCCACCCAGCTCCGCCGCCACCTCGTCCAGCAGCCGCTCCAGGCCGCCGAGGCTGTCGGACTCGGGCTGACCGAAACGCACGCAGGCCAGGGTCGCCCCTTCCCAGACCAGGGGGACATCGTCGGCGGTGGCCTCCCGCGCGGGAACCAGGCGGCCACCGGTTCTCTCCAGCAGCGGGGCGAGGGTCACCAGCACGGGGTGCGACTCGTCCATCGGCGAAAGCTCAGTCATCCTGCTCGACCTGCATGGTTACCCGGGTCGCCCCGTGCGCGAAGGCGGTCACCATGATCTCGCCCAGCACCGGCAGCAGTCGGTCGTCGGTTCCGGCCACCGAGGTACCGAGCGGACCGAAATCGCATTCCAGACCGGCCGACTCGGCGAGTTCGAGGGCCGCTCTGGCATGCGGCGGCGTCTCCCCTTCACCATGGAACGGTTCGGTCGTGAACTCCGCGCGTAGCCGCATGGGCCTCAGGCTACTGGGCAGAACAGGTGATCTACGATCTGCCCTAGAATTCCGGCATTCGGAAAAACTGAGGAGGACCGGGGTGCCAGCAGCGAAGGAGCCCAAGAGCGGCACCGGGGGCGTGCAATCCATCGAGCGCGCGTTCGGCCTGCTGGAGCTCATGGCCGACGAGGGCGGCATGATGGGCCTGTCCCAGCTCGCCACGAAGTCGGGACTGCCGCTGCCGACCATTCACCGGCTGGTGCGCACCCTGGTGGATCTGGGCTACCTGCACCAGGAGCCGTCGCGCAAGTATGTGCTGGGCCCCAAGCTGATCAAACTCGGCGAGAGCTCCTCGCAGATGCTGGCGGTGCTGGCCCGCCCGCACCTGGCCCGGCTGGTCGACGAGCTCGGTGAATCCGCGAACATGGCAATGCTGGACGGCGATCAGATCGTCTATGTGGCGCAGGTGCAGTCGCGGCACTCCATGCGCATGTTCACCGAGGTGGGCCGGCGGGTGCTGCCGCACTGCACGGCCGTGGGCAAGGCCATCCTGGCCGGTTCTGCGCCGGACCTGACCCGGGAGCTGTTGCAGCGCACCGGAATGCCGCGCTACACCGACAACACCATCACCGATCCGGAGGAGTTCGCCCGGCAGCTGGACGAGGCCGCGCGCACCGGATACGCCATGGACGAGGGCGAGCAGGAGCTCGGCGTGCGCTGCGTGGCGGTCGCGATACCCAAAGCGCCCGCCCGGCTGGCGATTTCGGTGTCCGGTCCGGTGGGGCGGATGACCGAGGAGCTCATCGAACGCGCCGCACCGCTGCTGACAGAGGTCGCCGCCGCCCTGTCCGACGACCTCCGATAGCCCGGCTCTACAACCTCCGGCGCGTCACGGCACGACGAAGGTGGCGAAACCGGGTGTGCAGGTCCCGCCCGGCGCGAGCATCACCACCGCCTGGCCGGCGCCCGTGTACAGCGTTGCGGGCGAAGGGATTCCGTTCAGGCCATCGGAGAGGGTCGCCACCCCGGTCGCCCCGGTCGACAAATCGAGCCGGTTGACCGGCGTGGAGATGGAGCACCCCACCCGCTCGGCTCGGCCCCGGTGACCACGACGACTCCGGACTGGTCAGCGACCACGGGCGAACGCCGCACCGACAACAGCAACCTTGCGAACGAACGTCCTGTCTCGAATCTGCTACGCAGCAATCTCACCGGCGGTTCTCGGTCGCTTACCAGACAGCGGTGTCGTAATCGACCTCATACGACTCGCGAAAAACTCGCGGACCAGGCAATTCGAAAAGGATTCCGCCATGACGACTCCCGAACCGGCCGCAACGCCCGACGAGCCCCGAACAACCGAGCTCCCGGCTGCGGCGCCGACTCCAGCAACCACACAGCGACCCATTACTCGCCCGCCGAACAATATCGGCTGGGCCGTTGCCTCCCTCCTGTTCTTCTGGCCCCTCTCCTTCTCCGCGTTCACCCACGCCCTGAACGTCTTCCCCCTGTGGACCGAAGGCGACGCCGACGCCGCCCGCCACGCCTCGCACCGAGCCCGATACCTCGGCATCCTCTCCCTCTGGATCGGCGGCGCCCTCTTCGTCCTGTTCGCCATCCTCTACATCGTGGGCATGCTGGTCCTCATGCACCACGGCCATCACGGCCACCACAATTGGGGCGGCCCGGGCCCGCGGATGCGCCGCGGCTGACGGTTCCGGGGCCCGTGCACGACCGTGCGCGGGCCCCCAATTTCTTCCTGTACATCCCACAACCGATCGCTGCCAACAATTTCCATAGTCGGGACAGATCCGAGAGGGTTCCGGTTTCGAATCCTGATGCGAAGCCATCGACATCTCCGAATGAGGTTCCATATGGGCACAAGGCAGCCCACCAGTTCGGTTCACCTCCTCCGTCGGCGTGCAGCCCGGGTCGCCGTCGCAGGGGCTCTTCCCCTCTCCCTGGTTCTCCTGGGAGTAACGCCCGCCCTGGCCGACGAGGCGCCACCGGCCGTGACGACCCAGCCGGCCCTGGATATCCCGGACTCGTCGATTCACATCGGCACCCTCCAGTTCGACCGGCCGTTCTTTCTGACCCCCGAGCAGACCCAGCAGATCAATACCGCGACCACGGGCACGGAAACCGCTCTGGCACAGTCGCTCGAAGCGGCCGGGCTCGACCATGCCCACGCCACCGGTGTCGCGAAGGCTGTCCTCGGTGACGCGGCCATCGGCGCGTCGATCGGGTCCGTCCTGGCCAGTCCGATCGCGTGGACCGGGGCCCTGGTCGGCGTGGTCTCGGGCGCGATCGCCGGGCTCCCCTTCGCGCCGATCGGCCTGGTCATCGTCCCCGTCGTCGGCGCCGCCATCGGCTATGCCATGGTCGCCGCACCGTTCATCGCGCTCGGCGCAGGTGTCGGAGCGGCCGTCGGCGTGGCGGACGGTCTGCTCAATCCGGCGCCGACAACCCAGCCTGGCCCGGCCGACGCGACCCAGCCCAGCTGAACACTGTGCAGCTCAGCTGAACCCTATTGCGAGACGACGAGTTCCAGCAGCGTGTAGAGCTCGCGCTGCTGGTTCGCGTTCAGCACGGCCAGCGCCGGTACCGACCCGAAGGACCGCCGGTTTCGGCATGGGCCTGGGGTTCGTCACCATCGCCGCCGTCGGCGAAACCCACGCCGACATCACCGGCCTGGCCTCCGGTTTCGCCACCACCACCCAGCAACTGGGAGGAGCCCTGGGACTAGGCGTCCTGACCACCGTCGCCATCCACCACCGCACCACCCGGCTGGCCGCCGGAGCCTCCCCCAGCGAGGCCCTGTCCCAGGGTTTCCAGCTCACCTACCTCGTGAGCGCGGGAATCCTCACCCTCGCAGCCCTTCTCGTCGCCGTCGGCATCACCGCGACGGCAGGCGCCGCCCGCCCCGACCTGGTGCCTGTCGCCTGACCGACCCGCGAAATCCCGGTACCCCGGTGATCCGTGGAGATCATCGGGGAAGGCGTGCTCAGCGGATAGGCTGAGCGCGACGCCCGGGTCCTGACGCACGTCGGCCGAGAGGAGTTAGCGATGAGCGCCGAGGATGCCGCCACCGCACCGGCCCTGGCCGGTGACCTGTCGGGAATCGTCGGGCGACATCTGATCTATGCGTA
This sequence comes from Nocardia sp. NPDC101769, assembly GCF_044766925.1. NCBI lineage: Bacteria > Bacillati > Actinomycetota > Actinomycetes > Mycobacteriales > Nocardiaceae > Nocardia > Nocardia sp. NPDC101769. Next base: position 44,455 of record NZ_JBIWMX010000043.1, read on the forward strand.
CGAGAACGGCTGGAAGTACGAGCTCTACGTACGCAATTCGCAGACCGTCGCCTTCCGCTGCCTGATGGGACCGATGTTCGGGCGCTGGTCCACGGCGCAACCGGCCAAGATGATCCAGCTCAGCGGCGATATGTACAAGCTCGCCTGGGTGGAGCCGACCGGGACGGTCACCGTGCTCATCGTCTGGCTCTGCGAGCGCCGGGTGCACACGACGATCTGCTATCCGCAGTGGATGCTCGACTTTCCCGAGAGCACCCTGGGCCACTACGAGGACGACCTCCCGCAGCTCATCGCCGACCGCGACGAGGGCCCGACCTACCCGCAAACCCTGGTCGCCTCCACCGGCCGCATCACCTACCTCGAAACCCGGAAACCCGACGACGACACCGTCATCGACCGCCCACCGGCCAAACTCCCGCACGATTACGCGAATCGCACCAACTGATTCGACGACGCTCACCGATGAGTTCTGCGCGCCCGCGGCGTCCATACCTACAACACGCACTCTGTGAACCCGGTGAAGGAGGACCCAGTGAGCACCAACCCGCTGCCGCCCGTCGTCGACATCGACACCTGGCGGACCGAACTCGAAGCACTGCGTATCCGTGAGAAGGCCGCGACCCGCGAACTCGACGCCATTGCCGCCCAGCGCCGCCGCCTGCCGATGGTCGAACTGCCCGACTACACCGTGGAAGGCGAGGACGGCCCGGTCCGCCTGGCCGACGTCTTCGCCGGAAAGTCCCAATTGATCGTCTACAGCCACATGTGGTTCCCGGGCGAGGAATGGCAATGCCCGGGTTGCACCGGATTCACCTCGCAATTCACCCGTTTGGAGTTCCTGGACCTCTACGACGCCCGCTTCGTCATCGTCACCCAGGGCCCGATCGACGAGGCCCTCGCCTACAAACGCCGCGTCGGCAACCAGATGCCCTGGTACTCCACAGCCAACAGCCCATTCGGCGCGGACATCGACGCCCCGCCCGGCGGCGGCTTCGGCGTCAACGTCTTCCTCCGCGACGGCGACACCGTCTACCGCACCTGGCACACCAACGGCCGCGGCGTCGAACAACTCACCCACACCTTCTCTCTCGTCGACCTCCTCCCCTACGGCCGCCAAGAAGAGTGGCAAGACGTCCCAACCGGCTGGCCCCAGTCCCCCACCTACAACCGCTGGCCCAGCTCCAAGGACATCGCCGCCACCTACGGCACTCCGAATTCCTGAGGCCGCCAAGCAAATAATGCCCGCCTCGCCGATCACGAATCGAGTTTTGTTCCATTCCAACATGATTCACAGCAAACCGACGGTTCCGTTCATTGTTTTGTAACAGGTTCCAGTTAGGGTCTGGGGTGTGTTCCTTCGACGTGATCGTTCGGGCCTGTCCGAGCTGGCGCGCGATCCGCGCGCCGACCACTATCCGATGCCGACGGTGCCCGAGGGGTGGTATGCGGTGCTGCGCAGCAAGCACCTCCGGTCCGGAAAGATCGTGAATCTGCACTACTTCGGCAGGGCACTGATCGCCTTCCGAGGTAGCGATGGCCGGGCTACCGTCCGCGACGCACACTGCCCGCATTACGGCGCCCATCTCGGGGCCGGGGGCCGGGTGGTGGACGGGCTGGTGGAGTGCCCCTTTCACGGCTGGCGTTTCGACGCCGACGGCGCCTGCGCCTCAGCGCCTTTCGCGTCCCGACCGCCGCGCGTGACGCTGGGCGGATTCCCGGTGCGCGAGCACAGCGGGCTCATCTTCGTCTACTCCGGCGCCGGCGAACCGGTGTGGGAAGTGCCCGAGATTCCCGAGGCCACCGATCGTGCCTTCGCCCGCCCCATCGACGATGTCCTGCAATCGCGCATCCACATCCAGGAGATGCGCGAGAACATCGTCGACGAATCCCACTTCCACCACATCCACGGCCAGAGCGAGCCCCCGGTCCAGGACCTCATCCCCAACGGCCCCTTCGCCGAAATCCACACCCGCTTCTGCAAACCCGTCCTCGGCTATCCGGTCGACAACAGCTTCGATGTCTTCATGTACGGCCCCGGCGTCATGGTCGTCCGCACCACCGGCGCACTGATCACCATGACCGCCATCGCCCTCACCACCCCGATCGACGACGCCACCAGCGAACTCCGCATGCTCTACTACATCCGCCGCCGCCCCGGATTCCCCTTCGCCGCTCCAATTCTCAAACTCGCCCTCCGCCTGGTCGCCTTCGGCGAGGTTCGCGAAGAACTGGCCATCTGGGACCACAAGATCCACCGCCCCCGCCCCGTCCTCCTCCCCCACGAAAAGGGCATCAAGTCCCTCCGCCGCTGGTACACCCAGTTCTACCCACCCCAATCACCCCAGGACCTGGAAGATCTGGCACTGCCCGGCACCGCCCGCGACCTGGAACCCCTCGGCTGAAGGACCACCCCGTACCGGCCCGACGAAACGAGCAGGCACCAAGGCATCCCCACCGGCGTGACCGCTCGCGTCGGCCGCCTGCGACTGAGCAGGTCGGGAGGTCAGGTCCGGCTGGTACTGGAGGGTGATGACCATCGGTACCGTGGTGCGATGCCCGCAAGTCTTTGACGCCCCTATGTTTCCGGTATGCGAGTGTTGATGGTCGCGTGGCTGGTCCTGCTGTGCTTCGGAATCGGTGGCGGCAGGGCCGAAGCGCATGCCGGACCAGCGGATCCCGAGCAGGAGCAGGTGGCGTTCGACAGCGACGGGGTGACGCTGCACGGTGCGGTCTATCGGCCCACCGGCGACGGGCCGCATCCGGGGATCGTGCTCATCGGCGGATCGGGCCCGGGGCCTCGGGCCGAATACCAACCCGAGGCCTTGGCTTTCGCGCGCGCGGGCATCAGCACACTGGTCGTGGACAAACGCACTGTCGGATACTCGACCAGCCACCGGGACTTCTCGGTACTGGCCGACGATGCGCTCGCTGGAGTGCGGCTGCTCCGGGCTCGGCCGGATGTGGATGCCCAGCGGGTTGGCCTGTGGGGATTCAGCGAGGGCGGCTGGGTAGCGACACTCGCGGCGTCTCGATCCGCGACGGTCGGGTTCGTGGTCACCATCGGCGGGTCCGGACTGACACCCTTGCGCACTCAGACCTGGTATCTCTCGAATCTACTGCGGCACAACGGTATTTCGAGCCATCTCGAGGAGGCAGTGGGCGGCCCCGGCGCTGCCGTGGTCGACGGACTCGGGGCGTTCCCGGAGGCGGACTTCGACCCGGTGCGCGCACTGCGGCAGGTGCGGGTCCCGGTGCTGGCGCTGTGGGGTGACCACGATGTGAAGGTGCCGAGCGGCGAGAGCGCGGCGATCTTCCAACGTGAACTGGCATCCGCCGGAAACCACTCGGTGACAACACGTTTCGTACCGAATGCCGGCCACAACGGACATCGCACCACCGATGGCTTCGACAGCATCGGCGGCGAGCTCTTCGAGGGCAGGCCGCTGGGTGAACTCGACCCCGGCTACACCGACGTCATGACCAACTGGATCCATGCGGTCGCCGCCGATCAAGCACCGCCCACCAGCGCCGCCGCCCCACCCCAGCAACCAGCCAGCCGCACGCCAGGCACCCACCCCGCTCTCGAGTACGCGGCACCGGCCGCACTACTACTCGGCTTCGCCGCCTACCCACTCTCCGCCCTCGGCCGGATAATGCTGCGACGCAGACCATCCGAGGCCGGCCACGGACCACGCCGATCAGCGCGGGCGGTATCGGCCATCGGACTGCTGGCAACCCTGGGCGCCGTATCCTACGTCGTAGGCATCCTGGCCGTAGGTGGCAAGCTACCGCCGACAGCCTTCGCCGTCGGCCAGCCGCTCCCCTGGCTCCTGCTCCACGCGCTGGCATTGGCCCTCCCCGCAACCGCAGCCATCCTGGCCCTGTCAGCGTGGCGCGCGCGGGCCCAGATGCCCGCACCACTGCGTCGGCAGACGCTCGTACTGCTCGCAACTGCAATGGCATTCGTGCCCTGGGCCCTGCATTGGCAATTGTTCAGCCGATGAACCAGCTCACCACCACAATCCGGCGATCCGTCTCTCAGCGAACATCCTCTGATCAACCAGACAGCAGCGCCAGGTTCGTCATCCTCCGTGCCACCGCCCCAACTTCGGCCGCGGACGGCGGTAGCGAAATATATTGGCAGGCAGCAACATCAGCGCCATTGCCGAGTATTCGACGAACTCACAGAGATAGGCGAGCCTACCTGCCAGGCGAAGTCCCGTCTCCTCCAGCAGTTCCCGATCGAGAGCATCCAGACGCCCTTCTCCTGGCTCGAGACCGCCACCGGGTAAATCCCATCTCCCGTTCTGCCCGGTACCATCTCGAACAAGCAGCACCGCCTTGTCGCAAGGTGCCACGAGGTACACGGACGTCCGTTGAACCAGTTCAGTTTCGGGCACCAGCTGAGCATCGCCATTGATGTCACTGCACAGATACATCCTGCTCATGCGGTCTCCGGGTCGGGCCGAACCTCCCACGGACACAAGTAAATCTGGGCCCAGCCTCACCGAGCGCCATGGTGAGCATGATCCGCTCGCGTTTGGCAACACGCCAGAGGCGAAACGCAACGATAGGCTAGGTCCATGGCCGACGAACAGGAAGTCCCAGCCGAACATCTCGCGGGTGATGCTATCGAGTCGCCGGAGGAGGCGACCAAACGTAAGTTCCGGGAAGCACTCGAGCGAAAGAATGGCCACGCCTCCGCGGGCGGTTCCGCCCAACACTCCGCCAGGGTGCGCGGCACACACGCTCAGGCAGGCGGCAAACGCACCTTCCGCCGCAGAGCAGGCGGCTGACGCGGGAGCGTCACCGTAACTCTGGCTGCCACGTGAACAGCAGAACGACGAAGGCCCGGTCCGTGTGGACCGGGCCTTCTCAGTGGAGCTTGCGGGAAGGTACTCGGAACCAGACGTGCTGCTGAAGCAGCTGGTCAAGGCATCCGAGCATGCAGATCAGGGCACCATGCCGATCGAGCCATCCCTGCCCCTACCGACCGCAGGAAGCACACATGACGGCCGCAACAGCGTTGGTAGCTGCTGCGTTGCAGAACTTCGTAAGAAACCGAGAAGCCCCATATCGGAACCTTTCTCTCGTCAACCAGGAAACCCGAGGAGAAAGGGTCGACCCCATGTCAACCAACCGCACCAAACTCGTTGCCCATGCCTCGGCCGTCGCAGCCGTCGTGGGTCTCTCCGCACTCGCGGGCCGGCCCTCACGAAGAAAGTCCGACATCAGGAACGCTCGTCCACGATGGACCCGCATTGGAATGCGCTTGGCGATCGGAGCCGCAGCCCTGGTTATGCTGCCCTTCAGCGCTAGAGTCGCTTCCGCGGCGGGGTTGACCGCAGGTTTCGACCCTGGACCGAGCGGCGGCTACAAGGCCCAGATCAGTGGTCTGAGTTCCGACGATAAATGTGAAATCTGGTTCGGCAACGACGCAGGTTTGAACGGTGCTCCCACTGCCGGGGGCAACGGCTCGAGCAACGGAACCCTGACCTTTGGCCCGGTCGACGTGGATAGCAACGGATACACCCAGGTGGCAATCCGCTGCACACATAAAGACGGCAGCAAGGTGTTCGACGACTACTTCGCGAACTGGGATTCGCACCACGAGATCACCCTCCAGCAGGGCGGGCCGGACGCTGCCCCGGTGAACAACCCGCTGGGCACGCAGTGGTCGGTGAGCGACACCGGTGGCGCCCCCCAGCCCTGGATCGGCAACTGGACCCAGCAGCCCGACGGAACCTGTGTCAATGGCCATATGGAAGTCGCCGCTGGTGGCCGGGTGAGGTATCCACTGGTGGCCAGGAAGAGTCCCCACCCCTTTGCTGGGGTGGGTGGTTAGTTCAGGGTTGTTCACCTCGCTTGGTTCGGGTTCTCATGCGGTAGGAGTCGCCGTCGGTGATGACGACGGTGGCGTGGTGTAGGAGCCGGTCGAGGATGCTGGCGGCGGTGGTGTGTTCGGGCAGGAACCGGCCCCATTGCTCGAACGGCCAGTGCGAAGCGACTGCCAGGGAGCGGCGTTCGTAGGCGGCCGCGACCAGACGGAACAGCAGTTGGGTGCCGGTGTCGTCCAAGGGTGCGAACCCGATTTCGTCGAGGATGAGCAGGTCCGCGCGTAGCAGGGTGTCGATGACTTTGCCGACGGTGTTGTCGGCCAGGCCGCGGTAGAGGGTGTCGATCAGGTCGGCGGCGGTGAAGTACCGGACCTTGTGCCCGGCGGTGACCGCGGCGTGCCCGAGTCCGATCAGGGTGTGGCTCTTCCCGGTTCCCGGCGGGCCGATCAACGCCAGATTCTGTTGCGCGCGAACCCATTCCAGGTTCGACAGGTAGTCGAATGTTGCTTGCGGGATCGAGGAGGCCGCGACGTCGAAGCCATCGAGGGTCTTGGTGATAGGGAACGCGGCGGCCTTGAGCCGGTTGCGGGCGTTGGAGGCATCGCGGGCGGCCAGTTCGGTGTCGAGCAGGGTGCG
>NZ_JBIWMX010000044.1:0-46954 GCF_044766925.1 Nocardia sp. NPDC101769
TTTCGACGCCGTGCCGGCCGCACTGCACTTGACGGCGTACGAACACCCCGGTGACACACCCGAAACGATGTGACCCGGCACAGGCGGCGACATTCGATTGACCGAGATCATTGACAACCTGCAGGCGCGGATCGAGGAGGCCGCCCGCCACGGATGGTTTGGGGAAGTCCAAGGGCTGCGCGTCAGCCTGGAGGCCGCCCGCCTCAAGCTCGCCGACGCCGAACGAAACACCCGAACCAGCGCCACAGGGCCAGTCTTGCTCGGTCTGCCGATTACCGCGCGCGCCGACAACAACATCACCGCTGTCCAGGCTCGGGATACTGACTAGCAATCACGGGCACCCAGACATCCCATAATGCCGATGGGCGGGCGTTCTCGTTGTATGGCCGGGTGCGCATTTCAGATATCGACCTGCTTCGGTTTGTCGGGACGGTGTCTCGGGTTGAACGGCCCGTCCCGTCGATGACATTGGGGCGCTGCCGGAGTCCGCAGGGCTGCGGTCGGAATGCTTGATGGTCAACGGAATTTGTGATGGGCCGGATGGGTGAACCATCCGGCCGCTCGAGTGCCGTGGTCAGGCTTTCACGAACCGCAGGAGTGCTGTGTTGACCTCGTCGGCGTGCGTCCACAGCAGGCCGTGGGGCGCGCCGTCGATCTCGACGTATTCCGCCTCCGTAACGAGTGCCGCGAACCGGCGTCCCGAGGCGTCCTGTCGAGCCCGCATCGAACTCCACCGCCGTGGCCCGGTCGGCCTCGACGGTTCCGGGACCGGGTCCGCCGGCCCCGGATCAATTCTCTGCTGGCTCTTGCACCCCAGTGCTACCTGTCAGATCTAGAGGCTGTCGGGAAGCGCCGCCGCCGGGCGACGGTGAGGAATGCGTAGAGCCCACCGGCGACGAGGCTGCCCGACAGCCAGGAGAAGTCGGTATTGGCCAGGGACTTGGCGAGAGGGCCTTGCATCGCGGGGACCAGACCGTATTGCCAGGCCCAACTGGCGAGCAAGCCGGCCACTACGCTTACCAGGCCGGGGATATTGAGGTTGCCATAGGCAGAAGACGTGGCATCGCGGTACAGGTCGGGGATCGACAGGGTGCGCCGGCGGATCAGGAAATAATCGACGAGCAGGATGGACATCCAGGGGCTGATCCACATGAGTATGGAAACCATCCAGTCGTCGAAGGCGTGGGCGAAGCTGGATGAGTTGATGAAGATGGCCAGAACGACAGAGGCGATCGCACCGGCGAACAGGGTGATCTTCCAGCGGGCGATGCGGATGCCGATGGTCAGGGCGGCCAGCGAGCACGAGTAGAGGTTGAGGATGTTGGTGGCGACCGGGCCGTGCATGATCAGCAGGAGTACGGGGATCGCGAGGGCACCGAAAGTGCCGACGACGAGGGTGGACGGGTCCGCGCTGCCGCCGGCGCTCGCGAGACAGGCGCCGAGGGCAGCGAGCCAGACCGTCGGGATGTACATGCCGGAGGCCGAAGCCCAGAAGACGGTCCGGGCGGGCAGGTTCGGGCGGGCGAAGCGGCTGTAGTCGGCGGCATAGGGGATCCAGGTCAAGCCCCAGCCGACACCGATGGCGGTGACGAGCTGTGTGATGGCCGTGAGCTTTTCGGCGGGGGTGTCGGCCTTGGCAGGTGACCAGTCCAGGTGGGTACGGGCGAGCGCCACTACCGTCATCACCACCATGACCGCGACGGTGAGCGGCACCGTGTACTTCTCGAAGGCGCGGATGGCGTAGAAGCCGTACAGTGCGAGGGCGAGCTGCACGGCCATGATGACCGCCGCCACAGCGATTTTCAGCCCCAGGCCACCTCGGATGCCTGTCTGGTCGAGTACGGCCAGTACGAGGTCGAGCACCACCCAGCTGTTCACGCCGACCCAGGCCATGGTCAGCAGACCTTGCACGATGGCCGGTAGCGCCGCGCCGCTGATACCGAAGGCCGAGCGCCCCAGCACCATCTGATTGACGGCCGTGCGGTGTCCGATCACATTGAACAGGCCGAATATCGCGCAGCCGAACAGATTTCCGACCACGACGACGATCAGGGTCTCGAACAGGCTGAGCCCGAGGGTGATGCCGAGCGCGCCGAGCACCCAGTTGATGGGAGCGATATTCGCGCCGCACCAGATCCAGAACAGTTCCCAGGATGAGCAGTCGCGCTCCTGGTCGGGGATGGGTAGGACGCCGTGCTCGTCGAAGCGGACGCCAGTATCGGTGGGGGAGGTGATCGCAGCGGTGCCGGGAGGTTGCGGAGAGGACATAGCGGTGTTCCTTCGTAGTGAGGTACCTCATAACAGCACCGTCACTGTCCGGGAAGGGATAGATGTTCATCCACCAATCACTGGTTCTCCGTGTACATTCCACCAGGTGTTGACTATTAGCCGACTCGTCGCGGATCCTGCCCTGGGGCTGCGGGTCGTGACGACGGAACTCACCGAATCCTTGGGGACGGAGATCCACTGGCTGCACACGACGGAGCTAGCCGACCCGTCGCCCTACGTCCGGTCCGGTGAACTCGTGCTCACCAATGGCCTATGGCTGTCACATGTTTCGACGGACCGGTTCGTGGCGGCGGTCGCGCGGGCGGGTGCGGCCGGGTTGGTGTTCGGGCTCACGGCGCAAACCCAGTCGCTGCCCGAAGGTCTTGTCGCGCTGTGTCTTTCACACGGGTTGCCGCTCATCGAGCTGTGTATCGGGGTGCCGTTCGCCGCGCTCACCCGGGCGGCCGCCCGGATCCAGAACGAGGTGCTGCAGGCGGAACTGACCGCCACTGTCCATCGTGGTGACGCCCTCGCCACCGCTCTCTCACGCGGCAGCGGTGCGGCGGGCGTACTCGAAATCCTGCGCGGTGAAACGGAATTGCCGCTGCTGGTGGTAGACCGCAAAGGTCGCCGCCTGGCCAGTATCGGCTGTGAGCCGACCGATGAGCAGGTGCGGCTGGCCTCGGCCGCACTCAATCGCACTCCGCCGCCGATCGAGGTCGATCTGCTCGGGGGCGGACCCGCGGTGTTGTATCTCGTGGAGGGTGCGATGGGGGAGATCGACGCCGGGCTCTATTGCCTGGAACCCGCCGCGAATCTCACCGCTGCAGATCGGGACGCGCTGGCCCAGGCGGCGCGCTTCCTGAGCTTGGAGGTCACCAAACAGCAGGCCGTACACGCCATCGAGGCGCGTTTCGCCACAGAGCTTTTGGAGATGATCCTCTCCGGGCCGCGAAGCAGCGGTGAGGTGATTCGCCGTCTGCGCGCCTATGGCGTGCCACCGGACCGGCCGCTGGGAGTGCTGGTGTCCGCGCCGGTCGCCGCCTCCGGCGCCGATACCCTGCCCGGCGATATCGCCCACGCGGTGGGCGCGTTCTTTGCCACCCACGGCATAACCGTATTCACTGCGGTAGGAAGCCGGGATGTGGTCTCCATCTGCCTGTGGGAGCGCTCGGCGGACGAGTTGGCGCGCTTCGCCCGCGACCTGGCCGCGGAGGCCGGCAGACGGGTCTCCGCCGAACGGGTCGTGATCGGCGTAGGAGATATCGCCACGGCCGGTGGACTGCGGGAATCACTGGTGCGTGCCCGCGAGGTCTGTCAGGTCCTGCGAGTCCAGCATGGCCCGGACACCGCTGTCTTCGCCGATATCGCGACCTTCCGGATGCTGCTCGGCCTACTCGACGACCAGGTGCGGCAACGGTTCTCGGAACAGGTGCTGGGCGTCATCCGGGACCACGACGCCCGCGCCGGCACCGACCTCGAACACACCCTGCGCACCTTCCTCGCGCACGACGGCCAGTGGGCGGTCACGGCCGCTGCCCTGCACGTCCACGTCAACACCCTGCGCAATCGCATGGCCCGCATCACCGAGCTGACCGGCCGCAATGTCAACCGCCTCGAGGACACCATCGACCTGTACCTGGCCCTGGTGGCCGGACCTCTGGGCCCGGCCACGGGCCCGTCCGCCTACTGACCGGCCTCGATCCGGATACGCTCCCACTTCGCCTCACACCCGCGTCGACGTGAGCTCACCCGTGTCCACGCCCCGAGCAGCATGACCGACCCGCGCATGGCATTCGCTGCGGATCACGTCCCGGCCGTGTGCTACCGCCGCCGCGACCCAGCGGCCCGCCCCGACCCGCGTACGGGCAGGGGCACGGCATAGTCTCCCGCCACGCACTGCTACCGCGGGTAGACGGCTTCGTCCACGTCGTAGGTAGGCAGGGGACGGGTCGGGGTGTGGGTGTCCTCCCGTGCCCAGGTCGCTACGTCGCGGCAGCGGGCGAAGGTGACGTCTCCGCGTTCCTGGGCGTAGGCGATCAGGTTGCGCAGGGCCAGCATTCGGCCCGGACGACCGGTCAGGAACGGATGCATGCACACGTTGAACAGGCAGCCGTAGTGGCGCATGCCGTCGAGCTCGGCCCGCCACATCTGCTCGACCTTGACCGGGGACTCGATGACCGAGCCGATGCGCGGTGCGGGCAGGTACGCGTACTGCTCCCAGTCGTCCAACGACCAGTGCACGGGCAGTTCGATTATCGAGCCCTGTGGGGTGTCCACGTGGTACGGCCGGTCATCACCCATCAGCGAGGAGTCGTAGGCCAGGCCGTATTCCGCTATCAGGGAAAGGGTTTCGTGACTGGCGCTCCACATCGCGGCGCGATGTCCGGCGATCTCGATGCCCTGGGACGTGAAGACCTTCAGGGCGCGTTCGAAATCGGTGCGCTCGGCGCCGGCGGGCAGCGAGGTGGGCGGCCGGTGGCTGTAGGAGTGGTGCGCGACCTCATGCCCGTGCTCGACGATCGACGCGGCCAGTCCCGGGCGTTGTTCGGCGACCCAACCGGGTACGAAGAACGTTGCGGGAACACCCATCTCGTCGAGCAGGTCGAGAATGCGCGGCACTCCCACATCCGGTCCGTAGGCCTGGTGTGACATCACCATGGGCTGCTCGGCATAGTGCCGGCCCTCGGCGAGGATCGGCGTCTCGGCGTCCACGTCGAAGGTCAGCGTCGCCACCGCGGCCGCGCCGCGGGTCCAGGTCCGAGCGCTCATTTGCCGGTGCGCTCGCGCCATGCCGCGGCGCAGTCCAGGGTTGCCATGGGGTGCAGCATCTCATGATCGAACGAGGAGAGTTCCGCCCCGGTCTCGACCCGGCGCGGCAGGTCCGGATTGGCCAGTGCGCCCGTACCCAGCGACAGGATGTCGGCGTGCCCGCCGGTCAGCACATCGGCGGCCTGGGGCAGATTGTGCATACCTCCATTGGCGATGACCGGGCGACCGGACACCTCCCGAGCCAGCTGGGTGACGGTTGTGCCGCTGGGGAGTTTCGCGGTCTCGAGGAAATTCCGGCCCTCGCTGGCGATGTGCAGGTAGGTCGCTTCGGTCAAGGCCGCGAAGATGGTGTGCGCGTCGGCCTCACCCTCCGGCCAGCGATAGGTGAAGTCGTTGACCTTGGTCTGCGACAGCCGGACTCCGACCGGGAAGTCTCCGAGGGCGTCACGAATCGCACGCAGCACCTGCGCGGTGAGCCGGATGCGATTCTGCACCGGCCCGCCGTATTCATCGGTGCGCTGGTTGGTGTAGTCGGTCAGGAACTGGTCGAGCAGATAGCCGTTGGCGCCATGGATCTCGACGCCGTCGAAACCAGCCGCACGGGCGTTCTCCGCCGCCGCGACGAAACCGGCCACGACATCGTCGATGTCGTGCGCGGTCATCTCTCGGGGCGCGTTCCATGCTCCACCGACCCCGCCGTAATCGACCATCATCTGCCCGCGTGGCGCCACCGCGGACGGCCCGATGGTCTCGAAGCCGTGGGCATTGCCCTGGGAAATGGCTCCGGCGTGCATCAGTTGCGCGACGATCGGAGTCCCGGCCGCGTGCACGGTGTCGACTACCGCGCGCCAGCCCGCGACGTGCTGTTCGGTGACCAGGCCGGGCTGGTTGAAGTAACCCTGGCTGTGGGCGGCGTCTGGATAGATGCCCTCGGTGATGATCAGGCCGAATCCGCCCATCGCGTATTCGCGGTAATACGCGGTCATCTGCTCGGTGGGAGTGCCGTCGGGGGTGGCCGAGACCCGGGTCATCGGCGCCACGGCGAATCGGTTGCGCAGTTTCAGGGTGTCCAGCCCGAACGGCTCGAGTGCGGGGTGGGCGAGTTCGGTGGTGATCATCGGTGGTTCTCCTCGCTGGTCGGGGGAAGGACGGTCAGGGCCAGTGGCGTGGGTCGAGCCCCATTGATGGGGTTGTGGTCTTGTGGACAGGCGGAAACCACCACCAGGCAGTCCATTTCGGCGCGGAAGGTGATGGCGTCCCCGGGCCCGGTGGCGGCCTCGAGCCAGGTCAGGCTCTCGTCCGGGGCTACCGGAATGCGCATGAACACATTGATCGGTTGCGGAATGAACTGCGGCGCACCATGTCCCAGCTCGGTCACCGTTCGGCGCAGATTGTCGGCGCAGTTGGCGTGTTCAGGATCCCCGTACGCCGCATAGCGTTCCGGGTCGCAGGCGGCGATCAACATGTCGTGCACACCCGGCGAGGTGTCATCGACATAGGTGAGGATCGGCCGCCGCCGGTTGGTCACGAATGACTCGCCGAGCGCGGGAAACAGTCGCGCGGTGTGGGTGCGCGTGTGAGAGGCGCTGTGGTGCTCGGTGAGATCGTGGGCGTTGTAGGCGAACACATCACCCACCTGGCCGCCATCGACGTCGGTGATCCGCAACCGCTCACCGGCGCGCAGGGTCACCGCTCGGGCTCGCCTCGCCGGCACGGTAATCGGCTCCGGATGGCTCAACACTGTCATGGATGTCAGTCAACCGAACGACCGGGCGCTGTCGAAATGGATGATCACACAGCATCATTGGCATTCGGTGGATCTTCCTACATGTCGAAGCGGAAATGCTTCTCGGTAGCGTCGTGTCCATGACCACCGCCACCGCCATGGCTCAGGCGCTCGCAGCGGGCGATACGACCTCGGCCCAACTGGCCGCCGTCGCCGTCGACCGGGCCCAGCGATCGGATTCGACCGCGGTACTCGTCACCGTCACCGCCGAGCGCGCCGGATACCAGGCCGAGGGCGCCGATCGCCGCCGCCTGCGCGGCACCCGGCGCGGTCCGCTCGACGGAATTCCGATTGCGTGGAAGGACGTCTTCGATATCCAAGGCACGGTCACGACCAGCGGTTCGGCCAGCCACCTGCACGACGAACCCGCCGCCGTGGACAGCCGCCTCGTCCGGCGCGCCCATGACAGCGGGCTGGTCACCATCGGCAAGACCAACCTCAGCGAGTTCGCCTTCTCCGGTCTCGGGATCAACCTCCGCCTCGGCACCCCCGCCAATCCCGTGGACCCGGAACGGGTCCCGGGCGGCTCCTCATCCGGATCTGCGGTGGCGGTCGCGCGTGGCATCGTCCCGCTGGCGGTCGGTACCGACACCTCGGGATCGGTGCGGGTGCCCGCCGCCTACTGCGGAATCATCGGGTATCGCGCCAGCCCGGGACGCTACGGTGCGAACGACTTCGCGCCGCTGTCCATCACGCTCGACAGCACCGGCATACTCGCCACCAGCGTGAACGACATCATCGCTCTCGACCGGATTTTCGCGCCGCATCGACGCGGCGAGCACGCGCCGACTCGGCGGTTCGTCGTTCCCGGAGGCGAGTGGACAGAAGACGTCACGCCCGGGATCGCCGCCGGCTTCGAGGCCGCGCTTGCCGAAATCCGGTGCGCCGGAGCCGACGTCCACACGCGCGACATGGCGTCGCTGAGTGCCGCACAGGAATTGATGGACCGCGTCGGCACCATCGTGGGCGCGGAGGCATACCGCCTGCACCGCCACCGTCTCGACTCCAGCCTGCCGATCGAGCCGGCCACTCGGCGAAGACTCGAAAGCAACTCGCACACAGCAGATTCCATTGCCCCGGTGTATGCCAGGATGAGCGCCTTGCGCGCGGAGTTCGCCGCCGAACTCGACGGTGCGACACTGCTGTGTCCTACCGTGCGTCACCCACCGCCGCGCCTGGCCGATCTCCGCGACCCGGCCGACTACGACAGCGCGAATGCCACCACTCTGCGCACCACGATGGTCCTCAGCTATCTGGGCACCTGCGGAATTACGCTACCTGTCGGGACTTCGGTAGCCGGGCCCGCGTGTGGGCTGCTGCTGTCGCTACCGTCCGGGCGCGACGGCGACCTGCTGGCGCACGCCGACTGGGCGCGGCGCAAGGCGACCTAGCCGCAGCCCCCCGGCCATACGAGAGCTGGTCACGGCCCGTGAGGGCCAGTTGATCGGAAAGTCGCGGTAGTGCAGCGGGGGCGAGCGTAACCAACTGTGTCGCAATGGTTTTCGGGTTTGACCAACTGTGCGATAGCCCGGGTGTCGACCTGATCGGATGTTCGGCTCAGCGGTGCCGACTCGGAAACTATTCACAGTGGCCGGTTCTACTCTGACTTTTCAGCCCCGTGGACCGTATGGATTCACCAGGATCTGGCCGAGGGGCGGGCGCTGACCTGGGACAAAAGGTCCGCTGGCTCAACGGGCCTCCTAAATTGGCAATGCGCCACAACCGGAGCCTCACCAGCCCGGGACCCAAGGGGCGGGCGCGTGAGGGCCGGATACGCGAAGAGCTCCTCAGCGCATGAACTGCCTGCGGCGGCGGGCGTGTCAGCAGTCCTCGTTCGGCTGGGCCCGTCTGTTGAACCAGTGCCGGCCGAGCCGGGTGCGCAGCTGGTAGGGCGAGGCTGAGACCTCGGGGCTCGGAATGATTGTGCAGCCGAACAGTTTTGCCACCTCGGTGATGGTTTCGGGTTCGGCGAGGACGAGGATCTCGTCGCCGGCGTGCAGGACGGTGTCGGCGGTGACGGTGACCAGTCGTCCCTGGCGGATGAGCACGCTCACCCACAGGTCGTCGGAGGGCAGGTCGGCCACGGTGGTGCCGTCGGCGGGGGATCCGGCCGCGATGGTGAAGCGGTGCAGGCTGTTGGGTTCTTCCTCGAAACGGGCGTTCATGCCCCAGGGCCGGGGGTTGACGGTTTCGAGAGGGATGCCCAGGCGACGCGCGAGGACGGGCACCGCTCCGCCCTGCACGATGACGGAGAAGGCGACCACGACGAAGATGATGTCGTAGGCGCGCTTGGCGTCGGAGACCCCGGCCTGCAGGATGAACACGCCCAGCAGAATCGGTACCGCGCCCTTGAGCCCGGTCCAGCTGATGAACCCTCGTTCACCGCGGTTGAGGTCGGTGCGCCATAGCAGGAGCGCGACCAGCAGCGGGCGGATCACTACGGCCAGCAGCGCGGCCAGGCCCAGTCCGATCCAGAGAGCGTTGCCGTCGGTGATTCCCTGTGGGCCGGTGATCTGGATGGTCAATCCCAGCATGACGAAGGCGACGATCTCGGCCAGGTTCGCCAACGCCGAATGGAACCGCTCGATCTCGATCCTGTAGGGGGCTCGTTGATCGCCGACCATGACGCCCGCGACCAGCACGGCCAGGAATCCGGACCCGTGCGCCAGCGTGGTCAGCGCGTAGATGGCGAACACGCACATGAGCACGCGCAGTGAGTACAGGCCGGCCGCCGGCAGCAGCACGCTGCGCATGAACCACAGCAAGCCCGATCCGCCGAGCACGCCGATCACCGCCCCGATGATCAGCTGGGTGGTGAATTCCCAGGCGATCGAACCCGCAGCGCCAGCGGTGAAGTGGGTCGTGCCCAGCAGGACCACCATCAAAGCGATGCCGACCGGATCGTTGGCACCGGATTCGCCCTGCAGCAGGACTCCGCGGCGAGCCCGACCGCGGCGACGATCAGCAGGGTGGTTGCGAAGGGCACCACATCGTTCATCGGACCCGGCCGATGTGTCGCCCTGCCATCGAGTGCTCCTTCTGGTTCCAGCGATCAAACCTGCATCGCCGACCAGACTTCCCAGCACACCCGTACCAACCTTAACGGTCGAGAATCTCGCGGTGACAGCGAATTCCCGCCGGGCAGGGTCTGTCTCGAACCGCCCGGTCAGGGTACGGGTTCGGCGTTGGCGACGTGGATGAGCATGTCGACCGGATCCAGCGTCACCAGGCCGCTGGTCACGATCTCATCGATCTAAGGCAGGAACCGCTGGATGGCATCCTCGGCGTCGACGATGATCACCGCCACGGGCAGATCCCTCGACGGGGCGAAGAAGCGGCGGCTGTGGATGCGGTAGGTGGTGCCGTAGCCCTCCATGCCCCGGAACACCGATGCCCCGGCCAGTCCGGCCGCGTGGGCGCGCCGCACGACCTCCCGCCACACCGGTTCCCGATTCCAGGTGTCACCGTCACCGACAACGATCGACAGCCGCAACGCCTTGCCCGCAACGCGCATTCTGCTCACCCTTTCCCGCACACCCGAGGGACCCGCGGCGGCGCGCCGGCAACACCCCACTGCGAAGCCCCTTGACCGCGATCCAACTCCTCCAGCCCGGTCTACATCAAGCGATCCCAGCCCCGAATCCCGCAGGTCATACGCCTCCTTTACAGGCCCCTGCCCGTGTTCTCGGGTGAGGTCCAGGCCAATGAGGGCCAGCGGCGCGAAAACTCGCGCTCGGCTCCCGCATCGCGACTTCTATTCTGAGACGCCTTGTGCGGCAGCCGGTTTCTTGTCGGGGGGTGGGCTTCCCCAGCCCGATCTCGCGAAAAGTCGCGGTAAGGAGTTACCGCAGACAATGACCCATTTTCTGCGGTAGCTCAGGTACTGATCTGGGCGTATGCACCGCACGGGCAGCGCCGACTCGGAAAATTATCCGCGGCAGCCGGTCTTACCGTGACTTTCAGCCGCGCGGACCTCACGGGCCGGTTCGGCATGCGTCCAACGACGTGCCGTATCGGATGTGGACTTCCCGGGGAGATCCCGGTCGTGATCCTGGAACCTGCCACGAGCCGGTGGCTGCCCTCGGCGCTGGCGTGGCCTATTCGTGCCGGAGTCCGAGGAGGGTGCGGGCATTGGTTCCCAGCACGCGGGTGCGGTCGTCGGCGGTGAAGCGTGGGTAGGTGTTGATGCCGTCGATGGTATAGCGCAGGCCGATTTCCTGGCCGAAGGGGAAGTCGGTGCCCAGCAGGATGTGGTTGGTGGAGACGATGGAGGTCAGGGCGTCGAGGACCGGTGTGGCGGTGGAGAGGGCTGTGTCGAAGTAGAACCACCGGATGCGTTGGCGGGCTCCGGCTTCGGCGGTGTGCAGCTGTTCGAGGACATCCCGCGCGGGGGGCGGGGTGCCGTGGTCGCGCAGGTAGGCGGTGTAGGCGTCGACCAACGGTTTGCGGTCCAGGAGTTTGTGCAGGACCGAGGGGACGCAGGTGGCGCTGTGTGTGAAGACGAACCGGATATTCGGGAAACGCCGATCCACCTGGTGGAGCAACAGATTGGCTACGGCTCGGGTGGAGTCGAAGCCGAACTCCAACTGGGAGGGCTGAATACCCGGGACGGGTGATCCATCGCCCGGCTGGGTGGGGTACATGCCGTTGGTCGACACCGCCGGGTGTACGAATGCCACAGCGTGCCGTTTGTCGAGTTCTTCGTACAACGGGTCCAGCAGCGGATCGCCCTGGTAGAGGCCGGCGTGGTTGCTGAGCATGGCGACACCGGACGCGCCGTGTTCGTCGAGCGCCGAAATAGCTTCGGCGACAGCGGCATCCACGGTCGGCAGCGGCAGGCTGGCGAAATATCCGAACCGGTCGGGCCAGCGCCGGGCGCAGTCCTCACCGTAGCGGTTGACCTCGGTGGCGAGGATGGACGCGGCGGCCGGGTCGAGGAAGTGCAGTGGAATCGGAACCGACAGTATGGCGCGCGCGATGGTGCTGCGGTCCATGATGTCGAGCGATGCCTCGGGTTTCCAGGGTGGAATGGGCTCCCCGCCGATGGTGTGGATATCGTGAGCGCCGAGCGCGTCCAGCAATTGCGGGGGCAGCATATGGTGATGGAAGTCGATGGTCACGGGGTCGGCTCCTGTCGGGTGCGATGAAGTTGTGGTGCGTCGGTGAGCGTGCCCAGCCAGGCGAAAATGTCTCGGGCAGCGCCGATTCGGGTGGCCGATGGGTCGTCGGGCATCCGATGGAGGGCTCCGTCGGCGATCTCGACGAAGGTGGCCATGGCGCCGATCCGGCGGCGCAGCACCGTATGCCAGGCGTCGTGGTCTATGACGTAGTAGACCGTCCGATCTCCGGGGCGGCTACGCCGTGAGACCAGCCCGGCGGCCTGTGTCAACCGCAGGCCGGTCGTGATCGACGCCCGGCTCGCCCCCAGCGCCGCGGACAGCTCCGCGCCCGACTGCTCGGCCGGTTCGCAGATCATCAACCACGCCAGCAGGCGTGCCGCGATGGGTGCGATACCGAATGTGTCGGTGAAGTAGTTGCCCGCCCGTTCGGTCCAGGTGCGCCGGAAGTTGTCGTCGACCACGACTCGACTCTAACGGATGATGATAGAAGATGCTAGTGGAAACTAGCATGTTCTAGCGCTGACGCCATCCACCGCTGACTCGCGTGAACGAGTCCTGCCATGCCTCGCCGTCGACTTCATCGGGCCCGCGTCACGAGCTCCATGTGTCCCGACCTTCTGTCCCATCACCGGTATCTCCGATGAGGAGATTCGTGGCCCGCTGTTCGTCGGGCACCGGCCGGCCCGGCCCGGGCGAGTGCCTCGCTGACCGGGACGTGTGCCCCGACACCGGGCTGGCGCGGCTGTCCTACGATCAGGCCGCGTCGCCATCGCCGCGCTGACCATCGGCGACGTCGTCACGACCACCGACGCCGACGGCCGTGTGCTCGTCCATCTCGGCGGCGCGCCGCCGACGACGCTCACCGCCGCCGACGATCCGGACCGGTGCCCGGTCACCGCGCTGCGCGGCCGGCTCGAGGTGCGCGGCGCGCTGCAGCGCTACAGTGGCCACGCCCTGCTCGCCCACGCGCTGGAAAACCACACGCTCCCACCGATTTCCGTGGAGTCCGTGGATCCCGGTCAGCCGCTGTTCGTGCTGCTCGACCGCCACGGCTACGCGCCCAACCCGCACACCGACACCCCCGGCGCGCCGCCGACCCTGCCCGCCCTCGGCGTCGATTCGATCAGCGCGGTCATCACCCGCCACCTGTCCGGGCAGCCGGTGAAGTACCGGACGCGCCCGTGGAGGCCGGTCCCCGACGACCCGGGCGAGGTGCCGGAGCCGATCGTCGAGATCGAGCTCGCCGGCGACTACTACGAGCGCGGCACCGCGGCCCGGCGCCGCGACGCCGAACTGCTCGCCGACGTCGACGACCGCCTCGACGCCGTGCTGGCCCAGATGGACGACTGGCTCACCCGCACCGGCGCACTCATCGCCGACACCCTCGGCGCCCGCACGACGTGAGCGCACACCGGGCCGCCGAATCCGGCCGGCCCCAGCCGAATTCGCTGACCGCTGTCGGTGCGGGCTCCTATGCTCGGGGGTAGTGGCGCATCCGGCCGAGATCCGGCGCTGACGCAGTGATGCCCCGGGCATTGACCCAGGGCATCGCGAAAAAGGTCTGACCCGACCCGACGGCGAGAGTGCGTTCTGGGTCGACACGGTGGCCGTGTGTCCGGCTGATGGCTGTCAGTCGAGGTGTCGGAGGCCGGGCCATAGTTGTGCCCAGGTGCCGCGTGGTTGTGTGCACAGGTAGATGGCGGCATGCCGGGCGGTCTCCTGATCGGTCAGCCCGGCCGGCAGGGTGATGGGTTCGACTTCGGTGACCTTGGACCAGAAGCGGTGCAGGTAGCCGGGGTCCCACTGACCCACACACAGCACGGTGTCGGGCGTGCCCGGTGGCGGTCCCCACAGTAGGTAGTTGTTGTGGCCGCTGAGCACCTGCCGGTGCAGTCCCCTCGCGGGCCCGAGGATGGTCACTGCCCCGGCTTCGCCGTAGTTGCTGGTGAAGATGGGGACATCGGCCGGCAACGGTGCTGCGGCGCGGGCGATCTGGTCGACGAATCGGGGCCAGCCGTAGGTTTCCATCGGCTGGGGGTCGATCGGCCGCAGCGCGGTCTCTGCGCGGGGTGGGAGCACCGGCAATCCGATCACGATCGCGATGATCGCGGCGGCGGCGACCGCGGCTGGCCAGCCGAAGCGGCCGCGGGCTGTCGCAGCGGTTTCGACTCGTACCGCCCCGGCCGCGAACAGACCGGCCAGTGCCGGGGCGGCGTAGTAGACCTTGCCGCCGCTAATGGTGAACAACAGCACCACCATGATGGTCGCGGCCAGCAGCCAGCGATGGTCGTCTCCGGCTCGCGAAAGCAGTTGGCGTACACCGGCATACCACAACACGATCAACGGCGGGCCGGCGAGCAGCAACACCAGTGTCGGCAAGTGGGTCAGCGCGCCGACTGCGCCGCCTTGCTGGCCGGCGAGCTCTCGTGCCATGAGTAGATTCGCCCACCGGTGCCGCGCGTCCCAGACGATGTTCGGTGTGGCGATCAGGATGGCCATCCCGCATGCCAGCCAGGGGCCGCGGCTGTACAGCGCGTCGCGGCGAAACAACACCAAGCCGACTGCGATGCCGATCAGCAGCACCGCGAGGGTGTCCTTGGTCTGCAATCCGAGACCGGCCACCGCGCCGGCGGCGAGCCAGACTCGCGTCGAGCGTAGCCGCAGCGCTCGGGCTGTCAGCACGAGCACGGCCACCCAAGCCAGCTGATCGAGGACCGTCGTACCGAAGAGCATCGAGGCGGCAACGAATACCGGGCAGGCCGCGACGGCTGCTGCGGCCAGGGTCTGGGCTCGTCGTCGGCCGCCGAGTTCTGCCGCCAGCACGGACGCCAGCGGGATGCACCCGATCTGGGCGGTGATCGCCAGCAGACGCAGTGGCAATACCCCGCCCGGCAGGTCGGCGGCCAGCCGTGCCAGCAGCGGCGCCAGCGGCGGTTGGTCGACATATCCCCAGTCCAGGTGCCGACCGCAGATGACGTAGTAGAACTCGTCGCGATGCCAGCCAAAGCGGATGGCCAGCAGCAGATGCACCATCGCCGTCACCGCCACGACCCCCAGCACCGGGCGCCAAGCGACCGGCGGGCGACCTGAAGGATGTTGCTCGAACCGCATAGATGGGACTGGATTGTGCTGTGTTGCTGCGGGGCCGGCTTCGGTCATATGTGCGGTCTCCGCGGTGTGATCGGTCCAGGCTGTGCGGCGGGGACGAACGCGGCCATCAGCAGGTGGCGGACTGTGTTGCGGCTGGTCGAGTCGTCGAGCATCGTCGAGTCGGGATCGCCGTGGCGGTGCATGGCGAACCAGGCGATGGCTTCCACAAGGAATCTGGCCGCCGCCCTGACATCGGGAACCGGCCGCAGTCGGCGCGCGTCGATCCGGGATTGCAAGAATTCACCCAACTGTTCCAGCGTCCTCCGGCGTCGCTGCACGAAATACAGCTGTGCCAGCTCGGGCAGCTCGCCCGCGCACCACTCGACAAGTTTGAGGACCTGTCGGTTGCGATCGATGAATTCATAGAGCTCGTCGATGATTTCGCCGAGCTCCTGCTCGACCGGCCGACTCGACAGACGGGTCGCGGACTGCGCGAGGATCGGCAAGCCTGCCTGATCGGCGACCCAGGAATCGAACAGTTCGCTGATCCGATGCGGCGATACAGCGGCCACGGGAATCGTGAGGGTGTCCACCTCGCCAGGCCGCAACGCCCACAGCAAAGCAAGATGCAGTAGGGCTTGCTTGCTCTTGACATAGGTGTACAGCGCGCCGTGGCTGAGCCCCAATGCAACGGCCACATCGGAAATCCCGGCTGGTCGGAATCCCTTGTCCGCGAACACCTGACATGCCACATCAGCGATATCGGCCAACGGCCGAGCTGCCACACGCCCACGCACCGGTTCACTCTATGATTGACTGACCAAGTCAGTCAATCATAAATACTACCGGGACCCCGAAAGAACGGTGGGCTGAGCCGGCGGGCGTGGCCCGGTAGACCGGCGCCGCGCAGCGGCCGCTGCCTCGTAACCCAGTTGGACTCGAGGAGTCGCCATCGCGGTTGGCCCGCAAGCTCGTCCAGAGCCGATCCCGCGACTGGTGCTGTCCGAGGCGGTGGTGGGCGCGCTCAGGGACACCAGGTTTCCTCGCGCGGCCGCATCCCGGCCGAGATCGTCGACGCTTACCAGCGCGCCAAGAACCAGCCAGCGCGACTGCACGCGTCATCGCGGACTTACCCGCCCACGGCCACGGTCGCGGCGGTGAGCCCGTCGGCGGGAACAAGCGACATCTACGCTGGGCGTGTGGCTGTTGTTGTCGCACTGGCGAAACCCCAGCAACGCCACCGACCCCGCCACGGCCGCCGCGATGATCGCGACCACACCCTCAACGCCCAACTCGAACCAGCGCAGGCTGCTTCGCTGTCCCTGCTGGCATTCTCGACCTCACCCGGCTTGCACCGAGCAGAGGAGCGGAGACCGTGAACCGGATCGGCCTTACCGAGGAGGCCCGCAGCGCGGGATTCTTTCTCCCCTGCGGCGTAACCGTGGCGATGCCGCAGGCGTAGAGCTGGGCGCCTCACCCGTCGATCGAACTGCAAGTGAACGTGGGAACCGTCCGGTGGGCTGCGGCGAGGTCGACCCAGCGGTATACCGCGGAGGTGCCCCCACGCGGAGGTCCACATCTGGAGGTTCGGTGTTGCCGCGGTGAGCGCTCCGAGCACGATCAAGACCATGGCGAAGGTCCACAAGGCGGTCGCGGCTGGCCGGGCCTTGTGCGCAGGTTCTCCGGCTTGCGGTGCCTGGATTTGGCCATCAGCTCCAGCAGGCTCGCGCCGGCCTCGACCAACGCGCAGTTGCCATACCGCTACAGCGCTCGCTCGAAGTGATGTGCGGTGATGGCCATGTGATGACGCATGTACAGGCGATGCGCTGGCGCACGGTCAGCCGCTACGCCCGAATCCAGATGCACTGCCGTACAACCCAGCCGCCGCGCCTCGTCCTCCACCCAAGTCAACATCTGGTCGGCATGACCGCGACCACGCGCGTCGGGAAGGGTGGATACGTCATCGACATAGACGAGGTGCCCCCACGCGGAGGTCCACATCTCTCGGAATCCAATGACGGTCACCGCGGCGTCGTGTTCACCGTCGAATATGCCCGCGATGCGGTAGCCCGTTGGGCGCAGGCGGTTGTCGACCAGGTCGACGATGGCTTCGATACTGCCCCATCGAGGCCGCAACACCAGCAGAGGCGGGGCGGCGAGTTCGGTCTGCCCTTCGAACAATTCACGGATCTCGGTCATGGTCAGCGACGATAGCCACGGCTTCGGGCGCGCCGAAGGTCCACGTCATCACTATTTCCGGAGTCCACTCAGCTCAGCCACCGCTACCGGCCAGCGACGTCAAAATTCGTGAACATCACCTCCCACGACATACCGGACGCTGTCAACGTTCATGCCCAAACGCCGTCAGAGATGACGCACGGAGCCTGGCAGGCCCAGCGCAACCGGTCCGGTGATCGTGGCCAGTGCGCGCTGCGCCTGGTTTCGCTTGGCGCGCAGGAAGGTCAGGGTCAGTTCGTCGAGGTAGCCCGCCAGATAGGCCAGGGCTTCCGGCGAGACCGGGACCGGCTGTCGCAGACGGCTGCCCTTGGATATCACCCACAGCTTGCCGCCCTGCCGGTCGATGTCCGGCAGTCGGATCCCCAGCAGCTCCGACGCGCGGGCACCGGAACTGACGTAGCAGGCCAGCAACGCCCGGTCCCGGGTGCAGCCCAGCCGCGCGATGCTGACTTCGGCACCAGCGCTGTCTCTTTCGAGCGACCCCGGCAGTGGGATCCGAAGCCCGCCTTCGACTGGGACAACGACATCACCCAAAAGCCACCGACCGTGGCCAATGGACGACTGGCTCACCCGCACCGACGCGCTCATCGCCGACACCCTCGGCACCAGACGACGTGAGCGCACACCGGATTGCGGGCGGGCAAGCGCGAAGCAAGTCAACTGGATTCGGCTGTCCTCGCTCCAGAAGTGGTTCAGCACTTCGGGATTGCCGAACTCGAGATGGTCGAAGACGACGGCGATGTCCTCCCGTCCGTAGGGGGGCGGTGGAAAGTGCGGGCGGGATATCCGCCGGGTCGGTCCCGGTAGCCAGCGCCCGACCCGCGTGCACCGGCCGGGTCGCCGCCGGCGCACACCGAGATAGCGTTCGGCCCTGGAGTCCGTTGCCACAGGATTCGATCACTAACACTGCATGTTCGCGCCAACCTCGAAGTGTTGCGGGATCGTCTTGGGCGATGACTCGAGTCCCGTCGTGGCAGGTCTGGACACCAATCGCCGAGAATCGAGCGAAGTTCGGCGTATCCCGTGGTCTCACCATTGCCGGACACCGCCTTTCAGCGCTCGAGTTGGGCCCAGCACTCATGCGCGGACTGGCGAGTCATGCCGGCGGCGCGGGCGGAAGCTGACCCGGGGGCCGCTGTGCTCCTCCGTGGGGGAGGAAAAATAAATCACCAACCCGTGGTGGTCACAATATTTTCGCGTTAGTTCGATATGTGCCCTGATCAGGGCCTGTATTTGCAGCCCTCCGCACACTCGGCATCGGATGCGGGAAAGTCGCATCCGATGCCGAGTCGGTAGCAGGCGGGTTGTCCGGATACCTTGCGGCTCCGGAAGCGGAAGTAGCCCACCGATGTTCCTACGCCCCGATGACGGTGGCGGCGTGCGGGTAGCTGTAGACGGTTTCGCGGCTGATGCCGAATTCCTTGGCCAGCTCCGAATTCCGGCGGTGAAGGGCGTTGTCAGGCCAGCATCTTGGCCTTCAACGCTGCGATGTCCGCCGCGGTCAGGCCCAACCCGTTGTGCACGTAGTTGTCGAAGCTGCCGTAGCTCTGGTTCACCTGAGCGAACGCGGTATCGAGTTCTGCTGTGGTGACTCCGTTGTTGGTGTCGCCGGGTGCGGCGTTGCGGTAGTAGTTCGACAGCAGGAAGTCGTAGTAGACGGTGTCCTTGTCCACGCCCAGGATG
This sequence comes from Nocardia sp. NPDC101769, assembly GCF_044766925.1. NCBI lineage: Bacteria > Bacillati > Actinomycetota > Actinomycetes > Mycobacteriales > Nocardiaceae > Nocardia > Nocardia sp. NPDC101769. Next base: position 18,958 of record NZ_JBIWMX010000044.1, read on the forward strand.
GTGAGCAGCACCGCGGCCGCCCATCCGGTGCGGTCCTTACCCGCGGTGCAGTGGAAGACCACCGCGGCGTTGTCGTAGGCGATGTCACGGATCACGTCCGCGAAGCCCGCATTGGCGCCGGGGGCGGTGATGAAGGCCGGGTACACGTTCTGGGCGGCGGAGGCGCTGCTGAGCAGGGTTGGCAGCGGGGCCTGGCCGATCACGTCGTCGTGGTGGTCGGATGCGCCCGCCGGCAGTTTGTCCGCGCCCGAGAGCAACTGTTCGTAACTGGTGCGCAGATCGTGCACCGAGTTCACGTTGTGCGCGGCCAGCACAGCGACATCAGCAGTGGTGGCGCTCGACAGCGCGGCCGTCCGGAAGACCAGGCCGCTGCGCACGGTATGGCCGTCGATCGTGCGGTAACCGCCCGCGTCGCGCGCGTTCTCCACGCCGGACAGGTTCAGTGAGCGGGCAGCAGGGTCCAGCAGAACGCTACCGGTCGGTGGGGGTGGCGGTGTGGCCGCCGCCGCCAGGTTCGGCGCCACCGTGAAGGTCAGAGCGGCGGTCAGCACTACAGCGGCACCGAGGGTACGAGGTCGAATCATGGGCGGAGAGTTCCTCTCGATCGGGTCGACGGCACGTCACACGGCGGAACGCCGACAGGCAGCATCCTGGCAGAGTCATCGACGATTCACTGACGATCTGTAAAATCAGTGGACGAGCAGTCGGCGACTGTTGTGTCGGACACGGATCGGTGCGAAAGGTTGCGCAGGGGTGGGCTGCCAGGCGATTCCGTCGCGCAAAGGGCTCGCCCACGCAGGCGACTCCGGAATTCATCTTCGGCATAGCGGACGTTCGAAAGAGCCGCGGCGTCAGGCCGCAGACCACATCAGCCCCGTCGGCGCCACCTGAGGGTGCGACAACACCGCCATCTACCGCTGCGAGTCACTGTGTGAATGTTCGAAGTCGTGTTCAGTGCTGACGTGCGGATTCGGGTCCGATTGAAGAGGACTTTGACCTACGAACGCGCCTCTGAGCGTTCACAGCCCCAAACCGGTGAGCAGGGCCTCGATCTGACGTTCCATCCGTGCTCGGTCATCGAGCACGCGGATCACGCGGAACAGGCCCTGCAGGAAGGTGACGACCACTTGGGCGGCCACCTCGGCCGGAAAGTCTTGCGGCAGTTCCCCTGTCCGGGCGGCGAGCAGTAGCCGCTCGGACAGTGCCGTTTCCAGGGTGCGCATCTCGGTGAGGATGTAGTCGCGCAGCTCGTCGTCACCGAGCACATCCGCCGACAGGCTTCCGGCCATCAGGCACACATTGGGGACGGCCGGGTCGTCGAGGTCCTCCAGCACCGCGCGAAAGTAGGCGCGCACACCGTCCCGTATCGAGATCTCGGCCGTGAGCGCCTCCCAGCGCCGCCGCGTCACGGTGTCGTTGTAGTGGCGCAAGCACTCCAGATAGAGCTGCTTCTTGCTCTTCATCGAGTGATAGAAGGAGCTCTCGCGGATCCCCATGACCTCGAGCAGCTCGGCTAGCGAGGTATTCGTGTACCCCTTGGCCCAGAACAGCCGGGTGGCACGCTCGATCACGTCGTCGTAGTCGAATGCCCGCTTACGCCCCATACGACCAGCGTGTCACAAATTGGAGCAGTTACTACAGTTTGCTTCCGGTAGCCGCCGAACCTCGCTACGATTTTCTGTATCGACCACTACAAAAAAATCGAGGCGGCCATGTCCAAGCCGACGATCCTGGTCACCGCGGCATCCGGGAAAACCGGAACCGCCACCACGTTCCAACTGCTCGCCCGCGGCTACCCGGTGCGCGCCATGGTGCATCGCGAGGATGCGCGTAGCACCCGCCTGCGGGAGGCGGGGGCCGACGTCAGAGTCGGATCGCTGGAGGATCTGTCCGACCTGACCGCGAACCTGACCGGCGTCCAGCGGGCCTACTTCTGCCCACCCTTGGAACCGGGGACCCTGCGCCGGGCAACGCTTTTCGCCACCGCGGCCCAATCAGCCCACCTCGAGATCGTCGTGGCGCTCAGCCAATGGGTGGCCGATCCCCTGCACCCCGCGGTCCACGCCCGCGAGAAATGGCTCAGCAACCAAGTCCTGCAATCGATCTCGAAAGCCGACCTCGTCGTGGTGAACCCCGGCTGGTTCGCCGACAACTACCTCGCCGGACTCGAAGCCGCCGCCCAATTCGGCTTGCTGGCCATGCCATTGGGCGAGGGCCGCAACGCCCCACCCTCGAACGAAGACATCGCCAGGGTCATCGTCGGCGCTCTCACCGATCCGGCTCCACACATCGGCAACACCTACCGCCCCACCGGCCCCCGGCTCCTGGCCCCCGATGAAATCGCCGCATCCTTCTCCCTCGCCCTGGACCGCACAGTCGAGTACCGCGACGCTCCCCTCCCCCTTTTCCTCAAAGTCGCTAAATCCCTTGGCTTCTCCGACTTCGTCATCAGCCAGCTCTACTGGTTTCTCCAGGACTACCGAAGCAACGCCTTCGGTGTCGGTGCACCCACCGACGCCGTCCTCGGGGTGGGCGGATCCCCGCCCGAACCCTTCGACCAGATCGTTCGCCGCTACGCCAGGTCGAGCCCGGTGACCGCACGCACCGCCACCGCGAAACTGCGCGCCGCCGCTCATCTCGTGCACGCGGCGCTGACCCGCGCACCGAACCTGGATGCGCTTGCCCGCCAGGGCATCAACCCGCCGGTCGACCATTCCGCCCTGGCCGTGCACTCACCGATCTGGCTGAACTCCCACGACCCGTCAGCGGGACATCGCGACGAGAGCGGTGAGCAATCCGATCACCCAGGCCTCCACCAGCAGCGGAAGGGCCAATAGCGCGGTGGCGCAGGTACCCGGCGTGGATCGTCCACAGCGGAACCAGCAAGAGGGTCAGCGCAATACCCAACCAGGCCACGACGTAGGCCAGCGGGAGGTAGCGGGTGTCGGCGGTGGGTGGGTCGGTCAGGGCGCGGCGGGAGCACGATCTCGGCGGCGTTGGAACCGGGAATGGTGACCGACTGCGCAGGCAGCGCGGCCAGGATCTCATCGACCAGCCGAGCGCCCATCCGGGGCGCGTGTTTGAAGCCGATGGTGGTTTTGCGTCGCCCAGCGGCCTGGATTCCCGCCGGTCCGCACGGCATCGATCTGGTGCAATTGGGCCGGTTCATTCCTGGCACACACGAGCACGTCGCCGATATCCGGCTGATCGTGGGGGAGGGCGATGCCACCACGGTGGTCGGTATCGGTGTGCGGCGTTCGGCCCGGAGCCGCCGCACACCGAGGGACAGACGGGTGCCGAGGGGCAGTGTGGCTATACGAGGCTGTGTTCGGCGACGATGGCGGCGGCCGCGCGGCGGCCCATCCGGATCGCGCCGTCCACGTGTTGGAAGCCGTGTCCTGCCAGGTCCGAACAGCAGAAGTGGATCGGGCCGAGCGGGTCGCGGTGGTCGCGGCCGTAGCGGGTCATGCCGCCCAGGTCGAAGCTGACGCCGTAGGCGCCGCGGGTCCATTCCTCCGCGCCCCAGTCGGATTCGTAGTAGACGACCGGGTCGGCGGCCTCGGGGCCGAGGTAGCGGACCAGGCAGTCGAGCACGGCCTGCCTGCGCTCGGCGGGGTTCATCTCGAACACGGCGTCGGCCTGCTCGTGGGCGATGAAGCCGACCATCGCGCCGTTGGTGGCGTCGTGGTTGGTGTTGTCGTAGATCTCCGACACGATGTCGGTATCACTGAAACCGGTGCCCGACAGGCCCTTCGCGCGCCAGAACGGGGTCGGGTATACCGCGTGCACCTTGACCACGAAACCGAACGACATGTGCTGGTACATCTGCTGGCGACGACGCGGCATGGGCGGGTCGAAGCTGATGCCGGAGTACAGATTCGGTGGCACCGCCAGCACCACACGGTCGGCGCGCACCTCCAGATCGCCGTCGGCGAAGACGCTGACGCCGGTCTGGGACCATTGCACCTTCCGCACCGGCGAATTCAGGTGCACATCGTCGCCGATGGCGGCGGCCAGGCGTTGCGAAACCTGTTGCATGCCACCGATGACCCGCTTGTCCAGCATGAAGGTGTCGGTGGCCAGCGCGGTATAGGACCCCTGCGCAGCGGCCATGTGCAGTGCCTGCAGCGTCGAGAAGGTGTGTGCGGGCTTGGTCAGCATGGCTCCGGAGACGAAGAAAGCCACCGTCTCCCGGGCGTAGTCGTTGTCGGATTGGCGCTGCAGCCACAGGCTGAACGGGATCGAATCCAGTTCGGCCGCAAGCGGATGCGCCCACGGCTGCTCCGCGCCGACCTCGGCGGCCAGCCCGTCGAGCAGCTGAATGAGCCGATCGATCTCGGCGGCGGTGTCGGCGGCCGCGGGGAAGACATCGCCGGTGAACCGATGCCGGGTCCCGTCAGCGGCCAGGTAGACCGACTCGCCGTCTCGGTAGCGGGAGAAGGTCTCGAGGCCGAGTTCCTCGACCAGCTCCAGGGCAGCGGTGTGATGCGGGGACAACCACTGACCGCCGATCTCGATCATCGCGTCCTCGATATCGCCGGTCCAGGTGCGGCCGCCGACTCGATCACGAGCCTCGAGCACGGCTACGGTCAAACCGGCCTTGTGTAGTTCGGTGGCGGCGGTCAGGCCGGACGGCCCGGCGCCGACGATCACGACATCGCGAGTGATGACAGGCACGAGAACTCCTTGCTGAACATCGAGTTTTCCTGGAGATAACCCGAGGGTTGCTGCTTCTAGTATGTGGGTACGCTCACGGCCCCGCTCGCTACACTCTGGCAAATTGGCCGGCCCCTCAATCGCCATTCCGGCGTGCCGGCCGAGTTGTCAGCGTGCGGGCAAGGGCTCGTTCTGGGTGATGCAGTGGATGCCGCCGCCGCGCGCGAAGATCTCCCGCGCGTCGACGGTCACGATGGCGCGGCCGGGATAGACATCGGCCAGCACGGCCGCGGCCTCGGCGTCGTTGCGGTCGTCGAATCCGCACAGGATGACCGCGCCATTGCACACGTAGTGGTTGATGTAGCTGTAGTCGACGAAGCCCTCCTCGTCCCGCAGCGTTCGCGGAGCGGGTACCGGAACCACCTCGAAAGGCTTTCCGGCCGAATCGGTTTCGGCGGCCATCTGCGTCATGAGCTGCCGGCTGAGCGCATGATCGGGATGCTCGGGATCGCGCTGATCGTGCACCAGTACCACACCCGGGGCGGGCAGCGCGGCGACGATGTCCGCATGCCCGCGGGTGCCGAATCGTTGCGAGTCCCGCCACAGCCCGCGCGGCAGCCAGATCACCGTGTCGACGCCGATCGTGCGGCGCAACTCGGCCTCGACCTGCGGCTTGGTCAGGTCCGGATTGCGGTAGGGGTCCAGCTGCACGGTCTCGGTGACGATGACCGTCCCGGCGCCATCGACCTGGATGCCGCCGCCCTCATTGACCAGCGGCGAATCCACCACCGGCGTCCCGGCCGCCGCCGCGACCGCCCGGCCGATCCTCGAGTCGTGTTCCCACCTGGCCCAATCCTGTTGGCCCCAGCCGTTGAACACCCAGTCCACCGCCGCGACCGACCCGTCGGTGGCGTGCACGAAGGTCGGCCCGATATCGCGCATCCAGGCATCGTCGAGGGGCGCTTCGACGATCTCGATCGCACTCGACAGGCAGGTCCGGGCCGCGACCACATCGGCCGGATCCACGACCATGGTGACCGGTTCGAACTCGGCGACCGCGTGGGCCACCGCCGTCCACGCCGCCCGGGCCTCGGTCACCGCCTGCGGGGTCGCGGTGATCTGCGCCCCGGCGGGCGGGAACGCCATCCAGGTGCGCCGATGCGGTGCGTGCTCGGCGGGCATGTGCCAGGTCATCAGGGCCGCTCGAAGGGGTGCTCGTGATCAACCGGCGCGGTCAGGCGGGCGTAGGTGTCGGGCCGGCGGGTGTCCAGGAACGGGAACAGGGCCAGCCAGTCGCCGCGCTGATCCAGATCCAGATCGGCGACCAGCACCGCCGCCTCGTCGCGCGGGGCCTGTGCCAGGATCCGGCCGTAGGGGTCGGAAATGAAGGACGAACCGTAGAAGGTGATCTCGCCCTCGTCACCGAAACGGTTGGGCACCACCATGAATGTGCCGCTGGTGATGCCATTGCCGACGATCACGTGCTGCCACAGCGGCTGGGTGTCGAAGGCCGGGAAGGACGGTTCGGAGCCGATGGCGGTCGGGTAGACGATCACGTCCGCTCCGGCCAGCGAGTACAGCCGCGCCACTTCGGGGAACCACTCGTCCCAGCAGGTCGGCATGCCGATGCGGACGTCACCGAGATCGGGATGCGTGTGCGGGCGGTAGGACTCCTCGGTCGCCGGGCCCGCGCGGAAGTAGGTGTCCTCGTAGTAACCGGCGCTGATCGGAATGTGCAGCTTGCGGGTGCGACCGACCAGTTCGCCGCTGGGGGACACCAGGATCGCGGTATTGAAGCCCAGCCCGTCGCCCTGATCGACGCGCTCGTACAGCGAGGCGTGCACGAACACGCCGTGCTCGATGGCCGTTTTCGCCGCGAAGGTGAAGGTGGGCCCGGTCGTCAGATCCTCGGCATCGGCGCACGGATTGTCGCCGCCGCGCACGAATGCCGGATATTTGCTCAGCGTCAGCTCCGGCAGGAACACGGCCTTCGCTCCGAGCTCGGCCGCCTGGGCGATCCCCGCGCTCAGCTCGGCGCGCAGCGCATCTGCGTCGGCCTGCCAGCGGTGCTGTACCAGGGCCACCCGCAGCGGCGGGCGGACCGGCTCGCCGACCCGGGCGTGCGAGACGGGCGGTTCGAAACAGGTGACGAGGTGCATGATTCCTCCTGTAGTGGGAATAAGATTGCGGCGCAGCGGGATTCGCTAGACGGTGGGTGCCTGCACGGCGGGCATCGGATCGCCCGACACTGCGCGCGGCAATGTCCGGCTCCGGAAGTACGCCGGATCCCGCCAGCGCTGCACCAGCATCAGTACCGCGCCCAGCACCAGAATCCCGAACCCCAGATAGAACACCAGCCCGATGCCGAAAATCTCGGCGCCGCTACCGGTTGCCGGATCGAGGCTCTCCCGCACCGAGATGGCGAAGATGATGAGCAGCATGGCCCCGCCGAGCAGCGGGAACAACAGCTTGAACAGGAAATCGCGGCCCGAGGCGAACCACCGATTACGGAAGTACCAGACACACGCGAATGCGGTCAGTCCGTAGTACCAGCAGATCATGATACCCAGCGCGGCAATCGTGTCCTGCAGGACGTGCTGCGACAGCAGCGCGGTCAGCGCGTAGAAACCGCCCGCCACCACCGCGGCGACCGCGGTGGTGAACCGCGGCACCTGATAGCGCGGGTGCACCGAGGCGAACCGGCTGGGCAGCGCCCGATAGGTGCCCATGGCGAGCATGGCGCGAGCCGCGGGCAGGAAGGTGGCCTGCAGGCTGGCGATGGTGGAGACCAGCACCGCGAGGTACAGCAGAATCTCGCCATTGCCGCCGAGCACCGGTTCGGCCAGCGCGCCGAACACATTGTCAGAGGTCTGAGGATTACCCAGTCCGATACCGGTTTCGCCGACTCCGGCGTACCACATGAGCGCCACCGCCAGCAGCAGATACGTGCCGAGCACGGTCAGAATCGACAGCACTCCGGCCCGCCCGGGGGTGCGCTGCGGATCCTTGCACTCCTCACCGAGGGTGAGCGCGGTATCCCAGCCCCAGTACAGGAACACCGACCCGATCAAGCCCATGGCGAACGCGCCCAGGGTGAGTCCGGTGAACGGATCGAACCAGTCGATGTCGAAGCTCAGCCCGGACGGCGCGTCCCCGGCCAGCGCCTTCCACAGCGCCACGCCTGCGAACACCAGCAGCACCGTCAGCTGAAAGCCGACCAGCACATACTGCAGGCGCTCACTCGACGTGATGCCGCGGCTGGCCGCCCACCCGGCCGCCGCCAGGAATGCCAGCGTCGTCACGATATTGATCGGCTTGTTCTCACCGAGGGTCGCGATGGTCTCCGACCCCACCAGCTTGCCCACGAACAGGTACAGGAACTCCGCGCCGACCGCCGCGATGTTGGCCAGCACGATCACCACGGCGATCACCGAACCCCACCCGGCCATCCAGCCGACATAGGGGCCCAGGGATCGTGCCGACCAGGTGAACGAGGCTCCGCAATCCGGAGTTTCGGAATTGAACTCGCGATAGGCGTACGCCGCCAGGAACATCGGAATGAATCCGGCGATCAGCAGCGCCGGCATCTTGAGGCCGACCGCGGCGACGATCAAACCCAGACTGGCCGTCGTCGTATAGGCGGGCGCGATCGACGCGATACTGAGCACGGCCCCGGCCAGCACGCCGATCTTGTTGGTAGCCAATCCCTTGCCGCTCGAGGCGGATGATTCGATCCCCGGAGAATTCTGGATGAGCATGAGAGCTCCTCTTGCGAGGGTCTGGCAGCGGTGGGAGCGACCAGCGCGCTCCCACCGGCGCCGCGCCACGTGGAGACACCGACCTGGAACGGCCGGTCTGGCACGAGATCCGGCGCAGGGGCCGGGGTGCCGGGAGACGACGTCAGCGAGTGAGCGCGACGTATTTGGTGTCGAGGTATTCGTGGATCCCCTCGGACCCACCCTCGCTGCCCAGGCCGGACTGTTTGACTCCGCCGAAGGGAGCGGCCGGATCGGAGACGACGCCGCGATTGATGCCGACCATGCCTGCTTCCAGGGCGTCGCTCACGCGCAGAGCGCGATCGAGGTCTTTCGTGAAAACATAAGCCGCCAAACCGAATTCGGTGTCATTGGCGGCGGCCACCACCTCGGCTTCGGTATCGAAACCGTAGATCGCGGCGACCGGGCCGAAGATCTCCTCGCGGTGGATCCGCGCGGTGCGCGGCACATTGTCGAGCACGGTGGGCTCGAAGAAACAGCCCGGACCGTCGAGCGGCTTGCCGCCGGTGCGGAGCACGGCTCCGGACGCGATCGCGTCGTCCACCAGTTCGGTCACGGTCGTGCGCTGCCGCTCGTTGATCAGCGGTCCGAGATCGACGTTCGGCTGATAGCCGGGGCCGACGCGCAGCGCGGCCAGCCGCTCGGCGAAGCGGGACGCGAATTGCTCGCGGAGCGAATTGTGCACGTAGAGACGGTTCGCCGCCGTGCACGCCTCACCGCCATTGCGCATCTTCGCGGCCATCGCGCCATCGAGGGCCTGGTCCAGATCGGCGTCCTCGAACACGATGAACGGCGCATTGCCGCCCAGTTCCATGGACGTGCGCAGCACATTGTCGGCGGCCTGCCGCAGCAGCAGCTTGCCCACGCGAGTGGACCCGGTGAAGGTCACCTTGCGCAAACGCGAATCCGCCAGCAGCGGCGCGGTGATGGCCGCGGCATCGCTGCCCGGCAGCACCGACAGCACACCCTCGGGCAGACCGGCGTCTGCGAAGATCGCGGCCAGCGCCAGCATGGTGAGCGGGGTGTCCTCGGCCGGCTTCGCGATCACCGTGCACCCGGCCGCCAGGGCCGGGCCGATCTTGCGAGTACCCATGGCCAGTGGGAAGTTCCACGGTGTGATGGCCAGTACCGGGCCGACCGGCTGCTGGGTGACCAGAATGCGGCCGGTGCCCGCGGGCGCGGTGGTGTAGCGGCCGCCGATGCGGACCGCCTCCTCGCTGAACCAGCGCAGGAACTCCGCGCCGTAGGCCACCTCGCCGCGCGATTCGGCGATGGTCTTGCCCATCTCCAGGGTGATCAGCAGCGCGATTTCCTCGGTGCGATCCACCAGCAGTTCCCAGGCCCGGCGCAGAATCGCGGAGCGCTCGCGGGGAGCCGTTGCGGCCCACTCCGGTTGCACGCGGCAGGCCGAGTCGAGGGCCCGCAGGGCGTCCTCGCGGCCCGCGTCGGCGACCTCGGTGAGCAGGTCACCGGTGGCCGGATCGGTCACGGTGAAGGTGCGGCCGCCGTGCGCGGCGGCCGCGACTCCGTCGATCCACACACCGGTCGGAACGAGGGCGCGTACGAAGTCGAACTCGGACAATGGATTTCCTCAGCAGTCGATTACGCGGTGAGATCACCGATAGCGGTGCACAACACATCCAGGGCTTCGTTCAGGAGGTCTTCGCCGATCACCAGCGGCGGCAGCAGCCGGATCACATTGCCGAAGGTGCCGCAGGTCAAGGTGAGTACACCCTGCTCCAGGCAGCGGGCGGCGATGGCGGCGGTCAGGGCGGCATCGGGTTCGGTGCCGCCGGGGCGGACGAACTCCAGCGCCAGCATCGCGCCCCGGCCGCGCACCTCGCCGATGGCCGGAACCTGCTGCGCGAGTGCGCGGAAGCGGGTCAGGGCGATCTCGCCGATGCGGCGGGCGCGGGCATTGAGATCGTGCTCGCGAATGGCGTCGATGGCGGCCAGCGCGGCGGCACAGGCGACCGGATTGCCGCCGTAGGTGCCGCCCAGGCCGCCCGGGTGTACCGCGTCCAGGAGATCGGCGCGGCCGGTGATCGCCGAGAGCGGCATACCGCCCGCGATGCCCTTGGCCATGGTGATGATGTCGGGCACCACGCCCTCGTGCGCGCAGGCGAACCAGTCGCCGGTGCGAGCGAAACCGGTCTGCACCTCGTCGGCGATGAACACCACGCCATTGGCACGGGCCCAATCGGCCAGCGCCGGAAGGAATCCCGGTGCGGGCACGATGAATCCGCCCTCGCCCTGGATCGGCTCGATGATGATGGCCGCCACCGAGGTCGCGCCGATCTGCTTCTCGATCCGGGTGATCGCCTCCCGCGCCGCCGACGCGCCGTCCTGGCCGCCGTCGCGGAACGGATACGACATCGGCATCCGGTAGACCTCGGGCGCGAACGGGCCGAAATTCTGCTTGTACGGCATGGATTTCGCGGTCAGCGCCATGGTCAGGTTGGTGCGGCCGTGATAGGCGTGATCGAAGGCGACCACCGCGGGGCGGCCGGTGGCCAGGCGCGCCACCTTGATGGCGTTCTCCACCGCTTCCGCGCCGGAATTGAACAGCACGCTGCGCTTCTCGTGATCGCCCGGGGTCAGCGCGGCCAACTGCTCGGCCACCTCGATGTAGCCCTCGTAGGGGGCCACCATGAAACAGGTGTGGGTGAACCGCTCAGCTTGATCCTTGATCGCCGCAATGACTTTCGGATGCGACGCCCCGACGCTGGTGACCGCGATGCCCGCGGCGAGATCGATGAGCGCATTGCCGTCCACATCGACGATGACCCCACCATCGGCATCGGCGGTGTACACCGGGGCGGTGGAACCCACGCCCGCGGCGACGGCGGCCTTGCGGCGCACCGCCAATTCCTGCGAGCGCGGGCCGGGCAGGGCGGTCCGGAGCACCCGCTGCTGAGGAATCCGGTAGCTGATCTCTGTCATGAAAGTCTTTCTGCGGAAGGGAATTCGGGGGCCGGTGCGGCTCGGAATCAGTCGTGTGCGCTCATGACGTGCTTGATGCGCGTGTAGTCCTCGACGCCGTAGGCGGACAGATCCTTGCCGTAGCCGGAGCGCTTGAAACCGCCGTGCGGCATCTCGGCGACCAGTGGAATATGGCAGTTCACCCACACCGCGCCGAAGTCCAGCGCAGCCGAAACCCGCTGCACCACACCGTGATCGCGGCTCCACACGCTGGAGGCCAGGCCATAGACCACGTCATTGGCCAGACGGATGGCCTCGGACTCGTCGGCGAAGGTCTGCACGGTGATCACCGGGCCGAACATCTCCTCCTGCACGATCGGATCGTCCTGGCGCACACCGGTCACCACGGTCGGGGCGAAGAAGAAGCCGCGCTCGCCGATCCGCACACCGCCGGTGGCGATGGTGGCGTGCGCGGGCAGCGCCGCGATCTTGGCGGTGACCGACTCGAAGTGGCGGGCATTGTTGAGCGGGCCGTAAGCGGCATCCGGATTGTCGGGCAGGCCCGGCTGCACCGTGTGCGCCTTCTTGACCAGGGCCTCCACGAAGGCGTCGTGCACGGACTCGTGCACCAGCACGCGGGTGGCGGCCGTGCAGTCCTGACCCGCGTTGAAGTAGGCGGCATCACCGATGCGGTCGGCGGCGAGTGCTAGATCCGCGTCGTCGAACACCAGGACCGGTGCATTGCCGCCCAGTTCGAGATGCGCCCGCTTCACCTGATGGGCGGCGGCGGTGGCCACCTCGATGCCCGCGCGCACCGAACCGGTGATGGCCACCATGTCCAGGGCCGGATGCGCGACCAGACTGGCCCCGGTGCCCGCGGTGCCGAGCACCACGTTCAAGACGCCGTCGGGCAGGATGCCCCGGGTCAGTTCGGCCAGCACCAGGGTGCTGCGGGGAGTGGTGTCACTGGGCTTGAGGACGACCGTGTTGCCGGTCGCCAGCGCCGGGCCGATCTTCCAGATGGCCATCATGAGCGGGTAGTTCCACGGCGTCACCTGGCCGATCACGCCCACCGGCTCGCGACGTACATAGGAGGTGAAGCCCTCCATGTACTCACCGGCCGACTTGCCCTCCAGCAGTCGCGCCGCCCCGGCGAAGAAGCGCAGGTGGTCCGCGCCCGCGGCGACCTCCTCGGAGGCGACCAGATGTTTGGGCTGGCCGGTATCACGGGACTGTGCCTCGACCAGGACCTGCGAATTGGCTTCGATGGCGTCGGCCAGTTTCAGCAGGGCGGCCTGGCGGCGGCTCGGAGTGGCAGCCTTCCAGGCCGGGAAGGCGCGAGAGGCGGCGGCCACGGCGGCATCGACATCGGCGGGCCCGGAGATCGGGCTGCGGCCGGTCACGGACTCGTCCACCGGGCTGATCAGGTCGAACGACTCCGCTGCGGTGGCGGCCGTAAACTGGCCGTCGATGTAGTTGCGAAGTATCTCCGTGGTCATGTCTGCCCGTTCTCGTGTGATGTGGCCAGTGCTGCTTGATTGCCACCGAGTGTGCTGCGCGACACACCCCTGCGTCACCTGCCGAATCGGTGTGGCACAAGAGTGGGGTTTCACCATTTTGTCCAGTTGCTGTGGGAGAGCTATGAGTGCGGGAATTCCGGTCCGATGGGTCCTGTCCCAGCCTGAGCTGGGATTGGTACTCAAAGGAGGTGGTGCCGGACTGGGCCGTGAGATCACGCTCGCGATCACCTCCGAGCTCACCGAACCGCAGCAATGGCTCTCCGGCGGGGAACTGGTGCTCACCACCGGCATGGGTTTGCCGCTCAGTCGCCCCGATCGACTGCGCTACCTGCGTGATCTCGATTCGGTGGGGGTGGTCGGCGTCGGATTCGGGGTCGGGCTCACGCACGCGACCGTGCCCGAGGACCTGGTCGAGGCCGCCGATGAGCTCGGGCTGCCGCTGTTCGAGGTGCCGCTGCCGACGCCGTTCGGCGCGATCGCCAAGAAGGTCATGCAGCGGCTTGCGGAACAGGAGTACGAACAGGTGCTGCGGGCCTCGCGCAGCCAGCCGCGCATGACCCGCGCCGCGATCCAGGGCGTGCCCGCGGTCATCAAGGAATTGTCGGCGGCGCTGTCGGCCACCGTGATCGTCGTCGGCGCCGATGGCGTGGTGACCGACGTGCATCCCGGGCCGGTGTCCGCCGAGATCACCGAGAAGATCGCCGAATTTCTCGGGACCCGCGGCGAAGGCGCGGCCAGCGGCGTGATCCACACGGCCCCAGACGTTTTCATCGCCGTGCAGGCCATCGCGGCCGGGCCCGTCGCGCACGGACATCTCGCCGTCGTGACCACGACCGCGCTGAGCCCTGTCGACCAGGTGCTGCTCGGGCACGCCAGCTCGCTGCTCGCCCTGGACTTCGAGAAGCCCGCGCGACTGCGAATCGCGCAGAACCGCTTGAACACTCAGGCTATCGGCATGCTGCTCGAGGAACCGACCGCGCTCGACACTGTATGGGGGCATCTGACTCCGGCCGCCGACCGGGCCGGGCGGGTACGGGCTCTAGTGCTGCGCTGTCCCTCGGCGGACATCGCCGAACGGGTCGTCGAGGCCGTCGACACGCGGCTGGTGACGCTGAGCACGCAGCTGTTCGCCCATCTGGCCGACGATCGGGCCGCCATTCTGCTGGCCGGAACCGATACCGAGGAATCGGCGGAGCAGCTGCTGCGGTCCTTGCCCGCGAGCGTGCGCGCCACCGTGCGCGCCGGAATCAGCGCGCCACATCCCTTACGCCGCTTCGCCTCCGCCATCGAACACGCGGAGCTGGCCGCGTCCGCGGCGCTGCCCGGGGCGAGCCCGCAGGAGCTCTCCGCGCTGTCCGGGCACTCCCTGCTGACCTTTCCGGAGGCGCGGCGGGTGCTCGGTACGGTATCGGAAGCCATGCTCGCACCGCTCGTCGGCTATGACGACCGGCACGGCACCAACCTGGTCGACTCGCTGCGCGCCTACCTCGAGTCCCACGGGCAATGGGAAGCCGCGGCCAAGGCCCTCGGCGTGCACCGGCATACGCTGCGCAGCCGAATCGTCAAGATCGAATCTGTGCTCGGCTGCCGGCTCGATACCGCACGGGTGCGGGCCGAGCTGCTGCTGGCCGTTATCGCCCGGCGCTGATCCCGGCCGCCTCCGCCAATTCGGCGTTGACCACGCACAGGCGGGCGATATCGACGACGCCGGAGCGGCGCAGGCTAGCGGCCAGTCCCAGCAGCCTTGCGGCGGAATCGGTTTCGCCCCAGGCCCTCACGAGATCGCGGGCCGAGGCGGCAGGGCCGGCCCCGGCGAGGACCGCGGCCGTGAGTGCGTGCCACCGCGACTGCAATTCCTCACCCAGCACGGCGGCAGCCAGGCTCTCCCAGCGGTCCGACGCGGGCTTCGTGTCGAAAGCCGCTGCCAGCCAGTCCAAACCGATGAGATCGCCCAGCTCGCGGTAGGTCTGCGCAACCAGCGGCACCGGAAGCTGTGCGCGCCGGGCGGTTTCGCTCAGCGGCAGCGCCTGCGCCAGCAGACGCAGGTTCGCCAGGTCGCGTCCGGGATGCCCGCAGGGGCGCGGCAGCACCGCGATCAATTCCGCGACCAGCGGTGACTGGCGGTCGATCTCCTCGGACCAGGAACCGGAGCCGGGCTGGGTCAGCAACCAGGCGGTAGCCTGTTCGACGGCCGCCTGAATACCGTTGAGGACGCTCACGCGTACCTGCGGCGAGACGCCCGGCAGGGCGAGGGCGTCGCGCCACCAGCTGTCGATATCGAGCACGGTGTGAACAACTGTGCAGGCCAGCACGATGTGCGCGGTGCCCGCGCCGAGGCGCTCCTCCAGGCGGTGGATCATGCCGGGGCCGACCCGGTTGATCACCTGGTTCGCCGCCGCCACGGCCACGATCTCACGGGCCACCGGGTGCACGCGAAGCACGTCCTCACCCAGCCGGGTACGCACCGAATCGGGGAAGTAGCCCAACAGGGTCCCGGCCACCACCGGATCGTCGAGGATTCCGGCGGCCAGCAGTTCATCGCGGACCAGGTTCTTGGACATGGCCAGCAGTACCGCGATCTCCGGGCGCACCAGGCCGGTTCCCGCGCGGCGGCGGGCGGCGAGTTCGGCCGGGGTGGGCAGGAATTCGGCGGCGCGGTCGAGACCGGTGGCCTGCTCCAGGTTCTCGATCAAACGGCCGTGGCGATCGATCAGGAAGGGGGCGTGCGCCTCGGCCAGGCTGATGGCCAGCGTCTGCCGATCGCAGTCGGCGAGCACGGCGGCGACAATCGCGTCGGCATTGTCGGCCAGCAGCCGATCCCGTTCGGCCGGGGTCAGCGAGCCCGCGGTCACGGCGGCCGCGAGCGCGATCTTGAGGTTCACCTCGCGATCGGAAATCGCCACGCCCGCCGCATTGTCGATGAAATCGGCATTGACTCGGCCTCCCGCCACCGCGAACTCGATGCGCGCCCGCTGGGTCAGTCCCAGATTGCCGCCCTCGCCGACCACCCGGGCGCGCAGCCGCGACGCCGGAATCCGCACCTCGTCATTGGCCGGGTCGGCGACCTCGGTGTCGGGCTCGTCGACGCCGCGCACGTAGGTGCCGATGCCGCCATTGAACAGCAGGTCCACCTCGGCACTCAGAATCGCCCGGATCACCTCGGGCGCGGGCAGTTCCGTCGCGGTGACGCCCAGCCGATCACGCACCTCGGGGGAGAGCGGGATGGACTTGGCGGTGCGCGGCCAGACGCCGCCGCCCGCCGAGATCAGGGCGCGGTCGTAGTCGGACCAGCTACTGCGACCCAGGCCGGCCAGGCGGCTGCGCTCGCCGTGCGACAGCACCGGATCCGGGTCCGGGTCGAGGAATATGTGGCGGTGGTCGAAGGCCGCCACCAGCAGGATCCGATCGGTTTCGAGCATGCCGTTGCCGAAGACGTCGCCCGACATATCGCCGATACCCGCCACCGTGAACGACTGCGCATCGGCGTCGATGCCCAGCTCGGCCAGATGCTGCCGGATCGAGCACCACGCGCCACGCGCGGTGATGCCCAGTGCCTTGTGGTCGTAGCCGCTGGAACCGCCCGAGGCGAACGCGTCGCCGAGCCAGAAACCCCGCGATACCGCAATACGGTTGGCCAGATCGGAGAAGCGCGCGGTGCCCTTGTCCGCCGCGACCACCAGATACGGATCGTGGTCGTCGTACACCACGCAGTGCGCGGGCGGGATCGTCACGCCGTCGACAATATTGTCGGTGACATCGAGCAGACCGCCGATGAACGCCGCGTACGCCAATTCGACGGTGGCGGGATCGCTTCCGCGCCGGGACACGAACACGCCCTTCGCGCCGGTCGGCACGATGACCGCGTTCTTGACCGTCTGGGTCTTCATCAGCCCGAGCACCTCGGTGCGGAAATCGTCCCCGCGATCCGACCAGCGCAAGCCGCCGCGGGCGATCGCGCCGCCTCGTACGTGGCTGCCCTCCACATCGGCCGCGTGCACAAAGATCTCGCGATGGGGCGTGACCGGGGCCGAGATCGAGAGCCGGGCCGGATCAACCTTGAACGCGGCCACCGCCCGACCCGGCAGATACCAGTTGGTGCGCAGTACCGCGGTGCAGAAGGTGTGCAGGCCGCGCAGTAGCTGATCCTCCGGCAGCGTGGCCGCGGCCTCCACCCGTCGCTGCACCGCGGCATCGGCGGCGGCCACCGACTCGGCTCGCCCCGTGGTTCGCGCCGGATCGAACCTGGCGTGGAACAACTCCACGAACGCGCGCACGAATTCGGTATGGGCGGAAAGGATCTCGGTGACCGTGGCCTCGCTCAGGCGCAGGCCCACCTGCCGTAGATACCGGCACGCGGCACGCACCAGGACCACATCCCGCCACGCCAGCTCGGCCGTGCCGATCAAACCGATCAACCCGTCGACCTCCACCGCGGTGTCCACGGCTGCCAGGAACGCTTCCGCGATCAGCTCGGCCGTCCGCTCGTGCAGCGGAAAAGCGGCGGGGCCGAAGGTGAACCGATGCACGGCACGCAGCTCATCGCCGCTCACCTCATGGGTGATCACCTGCAATCCCAGCGCCGAGAAGACCTCGATCAGCGTGGTGAGATGCGGCGGCGCGCCATGCCAGACCAATCGCGCCGACGGCGGCTCACCCACGACCCGCTCGAATTCCAGTCTGGGGACAGCATCGATCCGCTGTTCGTCCAGCGTGCCGGTGCCTGCTCCGCGGTGCATCCGTTCAACTCCCTGTGCGCGATCGGTCCCCGTCCGCAGCCAATCTGCCGCATTGAGACCCACGACACAGTGGACGAACCGGCACGCTCATTCGACCCCAATCCACCGCCCTGTCCATTGCCGGACGACCCCACTCGCCTGAGGGGAAGTGTCCCACCGGAAACTATCGGGACCCCGGTCGGTGGGGTTGCAGGGTTGGGTTGGTCGGCATAACCCGGGACTTGTGATCGAAGTGGTGGCGGGGCAGTCCCGGTCGGGTCACGGTGTTGTTGTTCAGGACTCGGGGATCGAGGCGTCGAGAAGCGTGGCGAGCGCTTGCGCTGTGCTGTGCAGTGGTTCGATGTCTCGTTTGGCGCGGGCCACGATCACCGCGCCCTCGACGGCGCTGACTGCCGCGGTCGCCAGCGTGTGTGCCGAGGCCTTGGGGTGGCCTGCGGCGATCAGGTATTCGGTCACCGGGCCGATCCAGGAATCGAACGCCGTCGCGCACGCCGTGCGCAGCCGCTCGCTGTGGGCTCCGACCTCCAGCGTGACCACCGATACCGGGCAGCCGAGTCGAAAGTCGCTGTCGAGCGTAAGTTGCGCCAAGGCCTCCACAACCTCCCGCACCAGCGCACCGGGTGTGGCTGCCCGCAGTGCGGCGTCGGCGAGCAGCACGCGGTACTGCTCGGCTGCCTGCTCGACGGCCCGCTCGCCGAGCTGTTCCTTTCCTTCGGGGAAGTGGAAATACAGCGACCCTTTCGGTGCTCCAGCACGTTCGACGACCGTGTTCAGGCCGGTTCCGGCATAACCGTGGGCCTGGATCAACTCCAGCATCGTCTCGACCAAGCGGCTACTCGTCTGGGCTCCCTTGGATGTTCCCGCCATTACGTCAGGATAGACCAGTCAACATATTGATCCAGCCTTCAGCAGCACCTCAGCGACAGCGGGCCCTTCTTTTACTAGACCAGTCTATAGATTTTTACCGGCATCCGGACGTACGCTGACAGACAGGACCGGCAGATCTTCGCGGACAAAACTCGATAGGACCGACATGGCAGCCGTTGACCCCACCCGGCAATCCTCCACTCCGGACACCTTCCCCACCCGCATCGACAGCCCTGAACAGTGGGTTGAGGTCTTCACCGAGGCCTTCGGTGCCGGAGCATACGAGAGCGTGGCGCGTCTGCACCGATTGACACATCCGAACTATCAAGCGGTGCAACCACATACCCCGGTCGCGATCGGCCCCGCCGGACTGCTCGACCTGTTCTCGCGTGTCTACGCGTTGATGCCGGACTTCCGCGGAGAGGTGATCGCCGCCAACGTCTTCGACGGTGGCGTACACATCGAGGTGCGGCTCAGCGGCACGCTCGGGGGCAAGCCGGTGACCTGGGATGCGTGTGACCGGTTCTGGTTCGAGGACGGTCTGGTCCGCGGGCGGGTCACCTACCTCGATCCCACCCAGCTGATCGGAGCGGTGGTGCTCCGTCCGCGTGCGTGGTTGCGTTGGTGGCGTTCGGGTCTCGGGCTCCCACGCCGCTCGATCGACCAGAGGCTGATCCCGGGCCATTCCACCGGTGTCTGATAGCGGGCGGCGATGAGAAACCAGCCGTCCCGGCTGGGGCAACAGGCCGTAGCCGTGGTCACGGCTCGGTTCGTGGTGCAGCCCCGCGCGGGTGGTGATGGGCTCGGTCCCTGGCCCTGGCAGATCACCCCCTACTAGCGCGCAACCCAAACGTCGTTGGATTTTCGGCGATAACTACCGCGATCCCTTACTCGGAAACGCTCGATGAGTCTCGCCGCGCGACAGCCACCAGCGCCCGCCCGAAACTCGGGCGGGCGCTGCGTTTCTCGTGCCAACTACCGGTTGGTCAGGGCATCGCCGGGAGATTGTGGGCGGCGGCAGAGCCTGCGCCGGCGCTGCCGGTCCCGGCGAGAGCGGCGGTGATCAGGCCAATGATTGCCAAGCACATGAAGGGTGTTCTCCGTTCGTCGGTCTACTCAGGTCTGATTAACTTATGGCAACCTAACCTAACTTGGTCGAGCGACCAGTTGTCAAACTCGCGGTTTGCCGGGGCGCTGGCCAGCGGATGGGAAGTCGGCGACTTCGAAACATGACGTCCACGCTCGGTGCCGTCGCGGGTTCGCTTGATGTTCTGTCTCTAAGGGGGGTAGTGGCGCAATCGCCCGGGATCCGGCGCTAAGCGTTTCTGTCGGACCTCAGGTTTTGCGGTCAGCGCTGCTGGGGTCGTGAGATCGACTGCACCACCGGGTAGTCCGAAACGTGGATAGGGGTCCGGCCAGCCCGGGTGCCGGTCGCGGCATGGTCAGCTCGCAATCCGCCTATCACCGAATCGGGCGCGCCGACGATCGCGCAGTGGCTGGCAGTCGTGTTCGATGTGGGAATCGTCTGTCGCTACTCCCAGATCGAGCCGTAGAACACGCCGTAACAGCCATACAGCGTCGGAGAGAGTCCCTTCACACCACTCGAGTAGATCTTCAAGGGATGCCCGTGGCTCTGCGGTCCCTACCTCGTGCAGCACCCGACCAGACCATCGAAGCGATCACCCTCATGCTGAAGAACTTCCAGATGCCAGGCGCTGGCATGCCCAACTGGCGACGCAACGCCGTCCAGATGGCCAAGCACGGCATCTACGACCCGCGCCAGCACCTCCAGGAGGTCGTGCTGCCGGTCCTGCGAACTTGGAAAGTCTTCGAACGCAACGACTTCAGCACCCACGGCGACCGGCTGCGCAACGAACTCGGAGAGCACCTGGACAAACTGCGAATCGACACCGCACGATTCGAGGACCAACGCGATCGGGGCCTCGCTCGGGAAGCCAACCGGCAAAACCAGCGACTGGCCGAGGAGTAATGCGCGTTAAGTAGCCGCATACCGCGCTGCCCGAACGGGCGAGCGCGGGGCGCGCCGGCGGCCGAAACCTGGTGCGGCGCAAAACGTCCGCTACTGCCGATTATGTGGCGATTGCACAGGGCGAACCCACGCACTGGATCGTGGGGCAGGGCGGGGCTTGTCCTGACGGCAGTTCGGTTGCTGGCGCGGTTGAGTTGTTTTTGACGGTGCCCTCAGGATTTGGGGCATTCGAAACGATGCGAAACACAATAATTTCACTTAGTGTCCGGGCTCATGAAACGCCGCCATACCCGCAATGCTGTCCTCGCAACTCTGGCCGGACTTCCCGCCGCCGCAATGCTTCTCACGGCAGGGCCTGCTGCCGCGGACATTCCTCTCGAGCCAAGCGTCGTGGCTCCCATCGGCGGCGAAGGTCCCTCCGGTCCCCCGGACCCGTTCTACATGTTATTCGTGAGCATCTCCTCTCAACTCGCCAACGCCTACTCAGCTTCTCACGGCCCTGTGTAGGCGACACCCCTTCGATGTCGACTGGTCGAGATCGCCCGACGTCGTGATCGGGCGATTGCAGCGGCTCGCCGACGCGGTGAGCCAGGTGGATGGCGACGATCGCGCCGATCGGTTCCTGACCGAGGACGCAGTCGATCGGGCCTTCTACGAGGCCGCGATGGACGTACTCCAATAACGTGCCATCAGGGCAGAGAGTGTGCGATCCGAGCCGCAGTCAACGCACTATTCTGCCGCATACCGCGCTGACCGATCCGGCCAGCGCGAGGCGCCGGCGGTCGGAACCCGTTGCGGCGCAGAACGTCCGCTATTGCCGATTCCCGCGCCATTCGGATTGGCCAGACCGTGCCCGGCACTACCCCGAGATACGGTGCCAGCCATGACGCATGACTGGTCAGACGTGCCCAGGAGGCTTGCGCGCCTCTCGCAGGCTCCGCACGCGAAGAAGGTTTTCGGGGCGGGAGGTTCCGCGGGACATGGATGGCACCTCGAACCATCGCTGAGCACTGCTGAATTGAGTGAGATCGAGGGCCAGTTGGGGGTAGTGCTGCCGGAAGAGTATCGAGCGTTTCTGCTGATGGTTGGCCGGGGCGGGGCCGGGCCGGCATACGGTCTGTTTCCTGTCCGACGAGTGGACGGGCGATGGCGGTGGGAAGGTGATAGCCCGGACCTGACCGAGTTGGACACACTCGCGCAACCGTTTCCATACGTCGCGGCATTCAATCCGGCAGATGGGTTCCCTGATCCTCCCGATGAGGAGGATTTCGACTCGGTCGAGGCTTTCGACGCCGCCGAGGACGCGTACTGGGAGAAGCACGATGAGATTGTCTACCGGCCAGAACATTCGGTCGGGCTGCTCTACCTGTGTCATCTGGGCTGCGCGCAACGTGAGGTTCTCGTCGTGAGTGGGGCGTCGAGAGGGCAGATGTGGGCGGACCTCACCGGAGACAGTGCCGGGTTTGTGCCGTTGGTTGATGATGCCGGAACCCGGGTGGGCTTTGCGCGCTGGTATCGGCGGTGGCTGGACCGAAGCGAAGCCGAGCTCACCAACCAAGCGCCCGACGCCCTGTAGGGGTTCCGGCAGTAATCGCCGAAAAAGAAACGGATATGGCGTAACCCCTGGTCAGGGTGAGGTTTGGTGAACTACTGGCCGTCGTGATGGTCTAGGACTTGGGTCTGGAGTCGTTGACGGAGGTCGGCTTCCTCGGGTGTCACCGGGTCGCCAGGACGGCGGATCCGAGCAGGGGAGGGCCGGATCGGCTGGTTGTCGTCGGTGGTTTGCTCGTCCTCTGCGAATGCGCGGTAGAGCGAAGCGACCGAGGGGTGCTTGCCCGTGTTCTTCCCGGTCTTGATGGTGAGCTTCTTCGCGATCTCGGGAATCGGGATGCCTCGCTCTTTCCGGGCGAGGGCGAAGGCGAGCGAGTCGTCGTCGATACTTCACCCCGGCCCGGTCCGCGGCGCAGCGGGCGCGAGCATCGGCACGGTGTGGTTACGGGAGTACGAGGCAGACAGGGCCGAGTTGGATCCCGGTGCCTACGGTCACCGATGCGGTGACCGGCATTGCGCCTTGGTGGTTTTCGATCACCCAGATGCGGTGCGCGCCCGTTGTTGTCGGAGTCCAGGTGACGGTCGCCTTGCCGTCCACATCGGTGGCCAGGTAGTGCGGGTTGAGCGTCTGGGTAGTGCGATCGTTCGCGGTTTCGTCCACGAAGATCAGCGCGTCGTCCGGTGGGGCGCTTGCGGTGACCTTGTACGAGCAACCGGTGCCGTAGGAACCCGAGCTACCGAAGCTGAGTCCGGGTGCGACGTCCACGCTGCTGATGTCCGCCTGTGCGGCGGGTGCCGCGAGGCCGATGGCGGCGATCAGCGCACCGGATGTCAGTGCCGCCGCGGCGAACTTCTTCGAGTCGATCATGGCGAATCTCCTCATGTGCCAACAGAATTCCCCATCAAGGGGGCTGAAAACGACCGTCCCACAGGCGGAGTGCGACTACCCGCCCCAAGTTTCGGGGGCGTCGCCTTACTTCGGCAGGCTGAGCCGGGCAGTGATGCCGTCCAGGAGGCAGGCCCCAGGTTCTGACCGAGCGCGAGGAGAAGAACAGCTCCTACGAAGCTTTCGGCGGCTGGACCAAGACCTTCACGGATCCCCGGCTCTGCACGGCGATCGTCGACCGGTTGACCTTCAACGGCACGATCATCGAGACCGGCACCGACTCCTACCGCCTCGCTCAGCCCCGGGCCAGGGCAGAACAGGCCGCCGCGACCTGAGCAAACCCGGGGACCCGTGCGGGAGAACGGTACTCAGCGTCCGGTCCCCGGCCCTGCTCGGTCTTCGTTCCAGAACTCAGTCTGCGTTCACAGCTCGCGTTCCAGCAGCGCGGCGACCTGCCGATACCGGCTGACCGGCACCAGATGCACGCCATCGAACGCGCCGCTGTCACGGATGGCCAGGATCTGTTCGCATGCTGCTGCGACACCGGCGTCGCGGTCGCGTTCAACGTCGGCGACCAACTGCTCGGGGATGTCAATGTCGGGGATCTTCGCCGCGAGGTTACGGGCCATGCCGGCGCTGGCCAGCACCATCACCCCCGCATACACCGGCACGCTCAGCGAAACACTGTCACGCCAGCGCAGCAGACCTTCCAACGAGTAGCTGACCTGCACGAACACGAAGTCGGCCGCGCTCTTCCACCCTGGGAGCGGACGCAGCCCGGAGGTGACCCCGGCCCGGAAAGGATCGCAGCCGCGGAATGCCGGGTCCTCCGCCGCTGCCCGCGTCTGTTCGATCATGGCGCGGACGGTCAGCTCGCTGGTCCGGCCTCCCGCGCTGGGCTTGTCGCCATGAACGAACAAGAACCGCTCCACCCCATAGGCGGCGGCCGTCAGCAAGTCCCGCTGAAAACCCAGCAAGTTGCGATCCCGCGAGTTCAGACAGGCGATGGAACGCGCGCCCATGGCCTGCACCTCATGAGCCACCGCGACGCTCGACACGGTCGCCCGGCCGATGTGATTGTCGGGGATCAGGAACGAGTCGGCGATCGGGCTCAGCACGCCGATCTGGTGACGCACCCGGGTCAGGTCGGGGCGAGTGGGCGGCTCGACCTCACAGATCAACTCGAAACGACGATCAGCCATGCCCGGATCCTATCGACGTCCCGACTGGAGATCCGAAAGTTCGGGTCAGGTGCGGCGGGGCGCCCATGGGCGGAACTGTCCCACAAAGGGCCGACACGGCGAGTTCTGTCCCGTAGATATCGCACACGGGTTGTGGCCCATTCAGGTCATCGCGTGAGCTGCGGGTTCGCGAGAGCGCGGCGGCCGGGCGCTGGTGGGACGATGGGCGATGTCTTCCCGCCCGTGCGGGCGGCGGAAGGTGCGGGCGAGATATCCGCCGGGTCGGTCCCGATAGCCAGCACCCGACCCGCTTGCACCGGCCGGGTCGCCGCCAGCGCAAACCGAGATAGCGTTCGGCCCTGGAGTCGGCACGTGCGGCCCAGATCCGCGAAAAGTCACGCTACCGCGGATAGTTGGCACTTATCTGCGCCTTAGCGCCGGATCTCGCGAAGATGCGCCTTCTGACCCCTGCTCCTCGAGGCCGTCCCCGACCTCATCGTGGAGTTGCGCCTGAAGCACGACATCCACCTGCTGAGGCCCCTGCAGAATCGCCCGGTGGACAGAGCGGCAACGGTACGGCGTCCGAACGCTGCCCCGGTAATTCGGGGCAGCGAAAATCAAATTGAAATTCATGGATTTCAAATAAGATCCGCTCCCATGATCTCGAAAACCCGGGCGGTCCGAACGGGATTCGCCGCTCTCGTACTCGCGGCGGGCCTTCTCGCGGTCGCGGGCCCCGCCACCGCCGAAATCCCCCTCACCCCGATGAGTCCCGCCACGAGCGAGACGCCCCGGGCCCCCGCTACCGCCGAGCCGATCCTGGACCTCGGGTCCTCCAATCCCTTCCTCCCGGTCGGCACTACCGGGTCCGGTCCCGGTTCCAGCAACTGCCAATTGGGCATTGTCGCGGGGTGCTATGTCCCGGGCGGGCCTCACTGACAGCGTGGATCGAGCACGCGTTTCCGCGGCGGCACTCTCGCGCGCATCGCCCTCGATGAGGGGCCATAGCCCGGGCGGGGAAAGGGGAAGGGCCCCTCGCGCATGGCGGGTTCATGCGGTCGTCGCAACGCTCTCGATTGCGAGGTTGCGGCGATTGTGTCGTTTTCAGGGGATGTCGACTGTTTCGGTGACCGGCTTGTGCGGCTGGTCGATGCTGGGGTGCCGGTCAGAGATCGCCAACGCGACTTTTCTCCCCACTGGACCCCTTGGGCCGAACCCTAGGTGCGCTGGCTGTCGTCGCCGAACAGCGGAAGCTGACGTGCTGACAAGACCGATCCGCCGATCTTACGCAGGCAGCGGGCGCAGGTGACCTCCGTGCGGGTCGGTTCCAGGGCGGTCGGGGACCATCCCGCGACGCCCGTGTGGCACAACAGTTCCGGGACTTCCTCGCCCTCGACCCACTGGCCGAGGCTGACCGCGTGCACCGTGCGCCCCGAGCGGACGACCGCGTGCACGCCCGGGTCGCCGAACACCGCCCGGGCGGCCGAGGCGAGGGGCGCGATATCGGTCATGCGCCCACGATAGGGACGGGCGTCGACATCAGCGGGCCGTCTGCGTCCCAGAGCTCGCGGACCCGAAATAGTATGTCAACGAGAGGCCGTGCGGAACTGGTGCGCGGGTCGCGGCGATGCGGGACGAGTCCGCGGCCGGCAGCCGCGACAGCTGAAAGGCTCTGAGCGTGAAGTGGTTTGCCCGGCGCCGCCGAGACAGCCCAGCCCCGGACACGTCCGCGGCTGGCGACAACCTCGCCTACGCCCACCAGCCGGCGGGACGCCCCACCGATGCCAGCCCCCTGTCCGAGCGCACCCTCACCGACTCCGAACCGGTCCCCGGCCATCCCAGCACCCTCGCCTCCCGCGACACCCTCGCCTACACCTATTGGTCGGCGGGACGCCTCGCCGAGGCCGGCTCCCTGTTCGAGCGCATCCTCGCCGACCGCGAACGGATCCTGGGCCGCGACCATCCCAGCACCCTCGCCTCCCGCGACACCCTCGCCTACACCTATTGGTCGGCGGGACGCCTCGCCGAGGCCGGCTCCCTGTTCGAGGGCACCCTCGCCGACCGCGAACGGATCCTGGGCCGCGACCATCCCAGCACCCTCGCCTCCCGCAACAACCTCGCCGGCGCCTACAAATCGGCGGGACGCCTTACCGAGGCCACAGCCTTGTACGAGCGCACCCTCACCGGTGCGATGCATGTCTTGGGTTCCGAGCACCCACTAACACTGCATGTTCGCGCCAACCTCGAAGTGTTGCGGGATCGTCTTGGGGGGTGACTCGAAGTCCGGTCGTGGCAGGTCTGGACACCAATTGCCGAGAATCGAGCGAAGTTCGGCATATCCCCGGGTCTCATCCGTTGCCGGACACCGCCTTTCATCGATCGAGTTCGGGGTCCAGGTAGTAACGGTGCGGAAGACAACGACAATGGCTTGACCAGCATCGATGGCGATAGTTTTCGCCGAGAATCGGGCGGATATGCTGTAATGCCTTGTCTTTCAAAGGCTTACGAGCTCGACACTGGTGACCTCGCGGAATCAATTGTCGCGTAAACCCCGCCGCTGCCCGTCGGTGGCGGGGCTGTTGCGGCTCCATACGTTGCCGCACTTGCACGATCGCCGTAACGGGCCGTTCATCGACGAGTTCACCGGGGTAGTGGCGCAGCTGGCCGGAATCCGGCGCGGACATGGCGATGCCCTGAGCGGAAGTTCCCAGGGCATCACGAAATCGGTTGTGGCGGCGCGCCGACAACCCGCCTCTGTGGCAACGATCAGAAGATCGACGGGCCTCCTCCGAACAATGTGAACGAGGATCCCATAGGGACCGTGAGCTGCATTGGGAACAGATTGAGGGTGAGCCCGCGATTGCCTCCCGTGCCCGCGTTTCCTCCCGCTCCTGCACCCCCGCCACCACCATGGTCGTCGTCATGGCACGTGCCGTCATCGTGGCAGTGATACTCGGCGTGCGCTACCGCCGGAGTGAGGAGTAGTCCAGATGCCAGAGCCGCGCACCCGGCCGCGGTGATGACGGTCATACGTACGAAAGTCATCTTTCCATCATTACTGGTAATGGATTTCATTATTAATACGCTATCAGGTGCCGCGCACACGCCCGCGCTCGCCCTCGCGCCGGATCCGGCGGTAAGCCTCGACGTCGCAGATAGTTTCCGGAGTCGGCGCCGTCCGCGCAGGGCATTCGCCCAGCTCGGCGTCCGAGTTACGACCGGTGCCATCCCCATATGCTCGTAGAGGGGTCGGCACTTGTTCCGGATGGCGGGGGTTCACCGGAACAGGTCGCGGAACACCTCACCGGAACACCCGTGACCAGCAGTGGAGAAGCGCAGTGCCGCTGTTCCACTGGTCGAGGCAGGGCAGACATCACGAAATCAACTGTCGCCCTGCGGATTCGCGCCAATGCGCAGCCCACGGTCGATGAAGTTGATCATCCAGTCGAAGCTGACCTCCGGATCCGCGGTCCACTGGAACCCGCCGGAGGTCTGCAGCGAGGCGAATCCGTGGAAGGTGCAGCGCATAGCGCGCACCGCGTGGTCCATGTCCTCGTCCGGGATGCCGTAGCCGCGCAGTACGACCTTGATCGAGTCCATCACGCGCACACTGGATTCCGGCAACGGGTCGTCCGTGCCGGAGAACTCGGCCCCGACTGTGGCGCGATAGCGGCCGGGGTGCTCGATGACGTAGGCGCGGAACGCGCGGGCGAAGGCCGCCAGCGCGTTGGCACCGGCCCGGCCGTGCATGGCATCGCGAGTGAGGCCGTCCAGCTCGGACATGGCCAGCGCCGCGATGCCGTGCTGCAGATCGGCGAGGCTGGCGACGTGCTTGTACAGCGAGGGAGTGCGGACGCCGAGCTTGCCGGCCAGCGTCCTCATCGCGATTGCCTCGAAACCGACGTCGTCGGC
>NZ_JBIWMX010000045.1:0-45259 GCF_044766925.1 Nocardia sp. NPDC101769
ATGCCACAAGCTGTGCCACGCCTGACACACTTTCAGCGCATGACGCTGAATACGCGGGAAATATGGTGAGCCCGCCACCCCCGTAATGGCCGGTTCGGCCCGGGGCTACTCGGCAGTACACGACGATCCTTCTGCCTCAGCGCGACAAGGGGTCCGGGAGTCCCTGTGCACCCCGCAGCCCATAGGCCGCCCACTGAACCACCCGCAGAATGCACGGAACTCGGCGATAGCGGACGTTCCGCCGGCCTCGGATCGGCACGGCCAGTTGATCTTCCGGCGCCCCGCGCTGGCCGGTTCGGTCAGCGCGGTATGCGGCACTACAGTGCATTCGATACGCGGATAGCGGAACTGCTCGAGAACCTCGATCCTCACGGCTTGCTATTCGATGCCGAAGTCGGCCAGCAAGGAGACGAGCTGGTCGCGCGGGGTGCGGGCCAGTTGTCCGCCAGTGAAGCGCGGATCGTCGGTGACTTCGGCGATGGCATATATCGGTGGAGTGAACGCGAGCATGTCGTCGTCGTTGCTGAACTCAGCTTCGGCGATGACGAGGCCGCGGAGCTGCAAGGCGAAGACGTCGATCCCGAAAGGCGGAATGCTGTAGCGGGTCTTGGTCAGCACGTTGCCCGGAAGTGTGGCGAACAGGCGGTATTCTCCGCCGGTCAGATAGGTGTTGGTGATCAGTCCTTGAACCGGTCCCGGGCTTGGGGCTGGGATCTTTTGGGTCAGCTTATATTGGTGGCTGCCGTCGTGGTCGGCGATATGCCGAAGGCGCAGTGTGGTTTCGGGCCAGTAGCAGTCAGTGATCGCACGTATGGTGGTGGGCGTTGGATTGCTGGGGAGGTTGGCGAGAAGGAACCGGCGTTCTCGCTCGATACGAGCGTATTTGCCGGGCTGGAGCAGGCTGTCACCGTTCACCACGCAACGGTATCGGGCCGCCGGACGAAGCACAGGCGTCGAACCGTCTACTGGCACACGCCATTCGGCAATAGCGGACGTTCTGTGCCGCACCAGGTTCCGGGTGCCGTGCCCCGCGCTGGCCGGTTCGGTCAGCGCGGTATGCGGCAATATCGGACATCGCGAGATCGGCCGATGGCCTGTGTCCACGGGGTTCCTACAGTGCGTTCAGGGCGTCGATGTTCTTCCCCGGACCGGCAGGAAAAGGTGGCGCCGACGCGCGTGAGACCGACGGGCAGAGGTTGTTCAGGATCAGCGCGAGGGTGAATGCGAAGCGGTCGGGCCCGGTGCCGGAGGTGAGTTCGGCGGCATAGCGCCGGGTTTGAGGGAAGGTGTCGGCGGGCAGCGCGGTGAACCGGCGCAACAACGCGACTGCCGTCATCTGCGACGCTGCTGATGTTCACGAGATAGCGCTGAACGATCTGGACCCGCGGTTCACCGTCATCGACGTCAGCGGTGATGGAATCGTTGTCGGAGCATCGAGTATCCCCTCCGTCGGCGTCCATGCCCGGACATACGCGGGTTCCTGCCCGCGGAGGAACTCGACTGGGTATCCGCGCGGATCGCGGGGGCAGGTTAGTTAGGGAGCTGGTAGGTGCAGGCGCGGACGGGAGCCCGGCCCCCTCCCTTCTCCAGGCGTGTTTGTCTCTTGTCTTTTCGTCCTCGGGTCTTGCCGCTTTTACGCGAGGGCGGCGTAAAGGTCGACCCCATTCCCGTCCGGGTCGAGGACTGTGGCATACCGCTGGCCCCAGAACGCATCGAACGGCTTCAGCTCGGCTCGGTAGCCTGCGCCGACCAGCTCTTCGAACTTCTGGTCCACCCCGGCCGGCGAGCCGCAGTCGCACGCGAGGCCGATTCGCCCGGCTCCGGGCACGGCCTTCCAGTCCGGATGGAATGACCGAACTGTTTCCTCGGTGTCGAGCATCAGCTTGATACCGCCGCCAAGGTCGGCGTCCACGTGTGGCTGCTGCTCGGAGCCGTCGGCGAACTCCACTCCCAGCCGCCGATAGAACTCCAGCGACGCACCCATGTCCGTCACCACGATCCCGATCACATTCAGTCGAATAGCCATACCCGAACGGTATGCGCCCCCATCGCGATCGGTCTTGAAGAAATCGGACAGTCACCGAGCGTGGACCGCGGCCAGCCGTGCGGCCCGGATCGCGTTCCAGAGTGGTCGGAGTAGCGCCTCCTGTGCGGCCACGGCGGTCGCGGAGGTCGGGGCGGAGGCTGGTTCGCGTTCGGCGACGGTGAGGATGGCGGCCACCTGGTCGGCGGTGTCGAGGATCCGCTGGGCGCGCAGGGGCATCGAATCCGGGTACTTGTGTTTGGTATGTCCGGCCAGTTCGGCTTCGACGAGTTCGCGAGGCCCGACTCCGCCGGACCCGAGCCTGGTGGTCTGGAGCTGCTGGAGTGCGTCGGCGGCGTCGCGGACCGCCTCCCGCATGGTGTATTCGGCTTCGCCCAGCGGCATTTCGGGTACGTGCGCGAAGGGGATCGGGGTCGAGTAGACCCGCCATTGCAGTGCGTCGTCGTGGGTCCAGACCGGGACCAGCCCGGTGCCGGCCGACCCTGCGGTCCCGATCAGAATGCCTTCCTCGGCTTCGGTTGCGGCGGCGGCGAATTCGGTGCCGACCGGGAGTCCGCGCACGTCTCCGGGAATCGGCAGCACCAGCCGCATCTGCGCCTCGGGTCCGTCGATCGCTTCCCGGATGACCTTGAGCAGCACCATGATTCCCGCCCCGGCCACCGCGGCGGGCTCGTCGTCGGATGCCCACGGTAATCCGGTGTGCCCTCCGGTCACGGGATCCCCGGCGGCCACCGTCTGCTGGGGAGCCCAGGTACGCAGCGCGTCCAGCACGTCGTCGGGGGCGCTGCGGCCGGCCAGCCAGGCGCCGGCCCAGACCGTCAGCGATGCACTCGGGGAACTCATGCATTCGAGGATAACTGGCGGGCTACTCCTGCTCCGTGACGAAATCGATCAGTCGTTCGACCGCGCCGATGAGCGGGGTCTCCAGGTCGCGATAGGAGTTGACCGCGTTGTAGACGCGCCGCCACCCCTCCTGCGGCGTGCCCCAGCGTAACCGCTGGCAGATGCCTGTTTTCCAGTCCTCCCCGCGCGGGACGTCGGGCCAGGCGGGGATGCCGACGGCCTGCGGGCGGACGGCCTGCCACACGTCGATGTAGGGGTGGCCGGTGACGAGGACGTGCGCGCCGAGGCCCTGGGTCAGGCCGGATTCCTTGGAGCCGGTGACCAAATGGTCGACCAGGACTCCGACGCGCCGGGTCGGTCCGGGCTGGAATTCGGCGAGTTTGGCGCCGAGATGGTCGAGGCCCTCGAGTTGTTCGACCACCACGCCCTCGACCCGCAGGTCGTGTCCCCACACCCGTTCGACCAGCGCGGCGTCGTGCACACCCTCCACCCAGATGCGGCTGGCCTGCGCGACGCGCGCCTTCAGCCCTTCGACGCGGGTGGATCCCGAGGCGGATCGGGTGGGCTGCTCGGGCGCGGCTGCGGTCGGCTTCACGAGTGTCACCGGCTGCCCGTCGATCAGAAACGCGGCTTCCCGCAGCGCGAACAGCCGGACCCGCCCGCCGCGATCCTCGAGTTTGACGAAGTCGCCGTCGTAGCTGCGATCGAAACCCACTACGGCGCCGCAGAATCCGGTGGCCGCGTCCTCGGCGACGAGGTCGCGTTCGGCGACCACGCGGGGCACCTCTCGTTTCTGCTTGCGCGCGTGCCCGGAGAAGATGTCGCCGTACCGTTGGTGCCCACTCACCGCGTGAAGGTTACCGGCGATGAGCGGGAATCCCCCTCGCGCCGCGCCCATTCCGGTATGTCGGGTACGAAGCGCGGAGTGATCACGAATACCGGCCGTAACCCGCGATTACGGTTACTGTTGGTGGCGTGGCCGCAATAGTTTGGCTGGTCGCGGGGATTCTGCTCGCGGCAGCTGAGATGCTCACGGGCAGTCTCGTGCTGATCATGCTGGGTGTTGCCGCGCTCATCACTGCGGGCGCCAACGAGCTCACCGGCTCGTCGGTGCTCATCGACGCGGTGGTATTCAGTGTCTCGTCGATCGCCCTCCTGGTGCTGGTCCGCCCATTCCTGTTGCGGCGCTACGCAATTCCGCCGCCGCATCAGACCGGGGTGGACGCGCTGCCAGGAAAGACCGCGAAGGTGCTCGAAACGGTCGACGAGCACGGCGGTCGCGTGAAGCTCGGTGGCGAGGTGTGGAGCGCGCGTCCCTATGACGCCGCGGAGTCCTATCCCGTCGGTTCGACCGTGTACATCATGAGGATCGACGGCGCCCACGCCGTCGTCATGAAAGGGCCGTGATGGCTGTACTGATAGTCGCCGTCGTACTCATCCTCCTGGTCGTGGTGGTGGTCTTCAAATCGGTGGCCCTGGTGCCGCAGGCCGAGGCCGCCGTGATCGAGCGGCTGGGCCGCTATTCGCGGACGGTGTCCGGGCAACTGACCTTCCTGGTGCCGTTCGCCGATCGGGTGCGCGCCAAGGTGGATCTGCGCGAGCGGGTGGTGTCGTTCCCGCCGCAGCCGGTCATCACCCAGGACAACCTGACCGTCCAGATCGACTCGGTGGTCTACTTCCAGGTCACCAGTCCGCAGGCCGCGGTCTACGAGATCTCCAATTACATTGCCGCCGTGGAACAGTTGACGATCACCACGCTGCGCAACGTGGTCGGCGGCATGACCCTCGAAGAGACCCTGACCTCCCGCGACCAGATCAACAGCCAGCTGCGCGGGGTGCTCGACGAGGCCACCGGCCGCTGGGGTCTGCGGGTGTCGCGCGTCGAGCTCAAGGCCATCGATCCGCCACCGTCGATTCAGGAATCGATGGAGAAGCAGATGAAGGCCGACCGTGAGAAGCGCGCCATGATCCTCACCGCGGAAGGTCAGCGGGAGGCATCGATCAAGACGGCCGAGGGCCAGAAGCAGGCGCAGATCCTCTCGGCCGAGGGCTCCAAGCAGGCGGCTATCCTCTCCGCCGAGGGTGAGCGGCAATCCCGCATCCTGCGCGCGCAGGGTGAGCGGGCCGCCGCCTACCTCCAGGCGCAGGGCCAGGCCAAGGCCATCGAGAAGGTGTTCGCCGCCATCAAGAACGGCAAGCCGACCCCCGAGCTGCTGGCCTACCAGTACATGCAGACCCTGCCGCAGGTGGCCAAGGGCGATGCCAACAAGGTGTGGCTGGTGCCCAGCGATTTCGGCAAGGCCCTCGAGGGCTTCGCGCGCGGTTTCGGCAAGCAGGGTGAGGACGGTGTGTTCCGGTACGAGCCGTCTGAGGACGGTGCGGCCGCGGAAGCGCCCGAGAACGATGCCGACGAGGTGGCCGACTGGTTCGAAACCGCCACCGACCCGGCCACCCAGCGGGCCGTCCGGGCGGCCGAGGCGGATGCACGGACGCCGGTCGAGCCGGTCGGTTTGCCGCAGACCGCGACACGGCCCAATCTGGAGCAGCGGCCACCGCAGCAGCAGCCGGTACAGCCGCAGTACCGCCAGGAGCCCCCGGACCAGCGCTGGCAGAACCCGCCTCCGCCGCCGCGTCCGCTGGGCCGCTGACGGTCCGGGGATCCAAGCAGAATCGAATCAGGAACTGAGCGGGGCCCTCTCGACACTGTCGAGAGGGCCCCGCTGATTCCGCGGTGAGCGCCGCGGGATCAGTCCTGCGAGCCGCCGAAGTGCTCACCGGCGATGGAGC
This sequence comes from Nocardia sp. NPDC101769, assembly GCF_044766925.1. Taxonomy (NCBI): domain Bacteria; kingdom Bacillati; phylum Actinomycetota; class Actinomycetes; order Mycobacteriales; family Nocardiaceae; genus Nocardia; species Nocardia sp. NPDC101769. Next base: position 5,675 of record NZ_JBIWMX010000045.1, read on the forward strand.
GTGAAGGCTCGCCGTCGACGCCGACCGGCACGTCGCCCTCCAGGGTCGTGCGGTAGAGCACGCGGGTCACGTTCAGGTGGGTGAGGTCGCCGGGTGCGAGGTGCGCGGTGGCCCGGTTGTCCCAGAACGCGACACTGCCCTTCTCCCAACGGAATCGGACCGTGTACGCCGGATCGGAGAGTTCGGCGTACAGCAGTTCCAGCAGCGCGTCGCTCTGGCGCGGGCTGAGGCCGACGATGCGGGTGGTGAAGCCCGGGTTCACGAACAGCACGCGTTCACCGGTCACCGGATGCACCCGCACCACCGGGTGTTCGGTGATCAGCGGTGCGGCCGCGACCCGCTTGGCGTAGTCGCTCTCCGTGTCCCAGGCGGGCAGCTTGCCGCCGAATCGGTGCTCGGCGCGCAGTCCGTCGAGGAAGGATTTGAGCGAATCCGGCAGGCCCGCGTAGGCGGCGGCGAGGTTGGTCCACTGGGTGTCGCCGCCGCGCTCGGGCGCGATCTCGGCCCGCAGCAGGGAGGCCGCCGGCGGGTTGATGAGCGGCGAGACATCGGTGTGCCAATGGTTGGTGTAGCTGAATTTCTTCTTCCCGAACCGCTTTTCGTACAGGCGGCTGTCGACGGCGAGGATCTCGGGGTACTCGGTGGGCGCGTCATCGTCGTACGGATGCGAGGGCGTGACTGCGCCGAATCGCCGGGAGAAGGTGATCTGTTCGGCGTGCCCGATGTGCTGATCCCGGAAGAACAGCACCTTGTATTGGTGCAGCGCGGCGGTGAGTACCGCGATCTGCTCGTCGGTGAAGTTGCCGCGCAGGTCGATGCCGGTGATCTCGGCGCCGATATGCCCGGCGACGGGTTCGATGCGGAAGGTGCCGACCGGGTTCTCGGTTGCGGTGGTCATGAGCGGTCCTCTCAGATCTCAGGCGGTCGCCTGGGTACGGGCGGGGGCGAATTGGCTTTCCACGGGCGCGAGTCCGTAGTGGCCGCGCAGGGTCGGTGCGGTGTAGTCGGTGCGGAACAGCCCGCGCTCCTGCAGGATCGGGACCACGCGGTCGACGAAGTCCTCGAGCCCGCCGGGCAGATAGGGCGGCATGATGTTGAAGCCGTCGGCCGCGCCCTGGTCGAACCAGGACTGGAGTTCGTCGGCGATCTGCTCGGGCGTGCCGGCGAAGGTGCGGTGACCGCGGCCGCCGCCGAGTTTGCCGATGAGCTGGCGGACGGTGAGGTCCTCCTTTTCGGCGAGCTCCTTGACGAGGGTGAATCTGCTCTTGCCGCCTTGGATGTCGCTTTCCTGTGGCAACGGCGGCAGCGGTGCGTCGAGGGCGTGCTCGGTGAGGTCGACGCCGAGCAGGGTGGACAGTTGCCGCAGCGCGTAGTCGGGGGAGATGAGGTCGGTGAATTCCTGTTCGAGTGCCCGGGCTTCGGCCTCGGTGTCGGCGATGAAGGGAACCAGGCCGGGCAGCACCTTGAGGTCGTCGGCGGAGCGGCCGTACTTGGGCAGCCGGGACTCGAGGTCGCGGTAGAACCGCCGGCCCTCCTCGAGGGTGCGCTGCGCGGTGAACACCGCTTCGGCGTGGCGGGCGGCGAATTCCTTTCCGCTCTCGGAGGATCCGGCCTGCACCAGCAGCGGCCGGCCCTGGGGGCTGCGGGGCGAATTCAGCGGGCCCCGGACCTGGAAGCGTTCGCCGCGGTGGTCGAGGGTGTGGACCTTGTCAGGGTCGGCGAAGATGCCGGTCTCCGGGTCGAGCACGATGGCATCGGATTCCCAGCTGTCCCAGAGCCGTACCGCCAGGTCGACGAACTCGTCGGCGCGCTCGTAGCGGCGGGCGTGCTCGGGGATGGCCTCGTAACCGAAGTTGAACGCCTCGTCCTCGCTACCCGAGGTGACGATGTTCCAGCCGGCCCGGCCGCCGCTGATGTGGTCCAGGGACGCGAATTTCCGTGCCAGGTTGAAGGGTTCGTTGTAGGTGGTGGAGGCGGTCGCGATCAATCCGACGTGCTCGGTGACGGCGGCGATGGCGGCGAGCAGGGTGATCGGCTCGAAGACGGAGAGCGCGTTGCGCTTGATCCGGGGTCCGACGGCCAGCCCGTCGGCGAAGAACACCGAGTCGAGCTTGCCGCGTTCGGCGATGCGGCCCAGTTCCTGGAAGTGCTTCACATCCAGGACCCGGTGTTCCTCGGTGCGCGGATGCCGCCAGGCGGCCTCGTGGTGGCCGACGCCCATGAGGAAGGCGTTCAGATGGAAGGTCTTGCGTGTGTTGGACATGGAAGAGGTTCTTTCGACGGATTTCAGTGGGCGCGCCAGCGGGACAGCCGTCGCTCGATGGCCACGAGCACGCCGTTGTAGGCGAGTCCGACCAGGGCGATGGCCACGATCCCGGCGTACATGTCCGGAATCTGGAAGTTCTGCTGGGCGGCGGTGATCAGGTAGCCGAGCCCGGAACGCGCCCCGAACATCTCGGCGGCGATGAGCACGAGTATCGATCCGGAGGCGGCCATGCGGATGCCGGTGAAGATCGACGGCACGGCGGCGGGCAGGATCACCTTCTGGAACAGGCGGATCGGTGAGAACCCGAGCGAGACGGCCGATTTCACGAGCAGCGGATCGACCGTACGCACCCCGCTTATGGTGTTGAGCAGGATCGGGAAGAATCCGGCGTACACCACCAGCGCGATCTTGGAGGTCTCGCCGATGCCGAGGATCAGGATGAACACCGGCAGCAGCGCGAGGGCGGCGGTATTGCGGAACAGTTCCAGCACCGGGCTCAGGAATTCCGCGACCGGTCGGTACCAGGCAATGGCCACACCCACCGGAACGGCCGCGACCAGGGCGATGGAGAAGCCGATGAGCGAGCGGGTCACGCTGGTCGAGACGTGTTCCCACAGTTGGCCATTGCGGATGAGCTCCAGCCCGGCCTGCACGACCGCCGAGAACGGCGGCAGGAACACCTCGTCCACCAGCCCCAGCCGCGGCGCGGCTTCCCACAGGGCGAGAAAGGCCGCGATCACGATGGCGGGCTTGCCGATTCGCCATGCGATTCTGGCGACGGCGGTCAGCACGGCCGCAGCGTGCCGGGTTTTCGTGCGGGTCGCATCGCCGGTGGCGGCGGGCTCGCCACGGAGATCGATGGATGCTTCGACGAATTGCAGTGCGCTAGACATGGGAACTCCTCTTGTCGCCGGTGAGCGCGGCCTGCTCGAGGTCCTGTGCCCGCGCGACCTCGTCGTGCAGCAGGGACCAGACGTGATGGCGCAGTTCGCGGAATCGTTCGCTGGAACGGATATCCGGATCCCCGTCCCGGTCGAGGTCGATGTCCACGACCGCCTTGATCCGCCCGGGCCGCGAGGTCAGCACCGCCACGCGCTGCCCCAGGTACACCGCCTCGTCGATGCCGTGGGTGATGAACAGGACCGTCTTACCGGTGGCCCGCCAGATTCGTAACAGCTCGTCCTGCAACGACTCCCGGGTCTGGGCGTCGAGGGCGGCGAAGGGCTCGTCCATCAGCAGCACCTCCGGGTCGAAGGCCAGGCTCCGGGCAATGGCGACCCGCTGCTTCATACCGCCGGACAATTCGTGCGGATAGCGGTTCCCGAATCCGGCCAGGCCCACGAGCTCGAGATAGTGCTCGGCGATCTCGCGGCGTTCGCGACGGCGAATGCCCTTGGCCTCCAGCCCGAATTCGATATTCGCCCGAGCGGTGCGCCAGGGCAGCAGCGCATACTGCTGGAAGACGATTCCGCGGTCCAGGCCGGGTCCCGTGACCGGTGCCCCGTCCAGCAGGATCTGCCCGGAGGTGGGTTTGCCGAGCCCGCCGAGCAGATCCAGCAGGGTGGACTTGCCCGAGCCGCTCGGCCCGACCAGGACCAGGAACTCACCGTCGCGCACATCGACGCTGATATCGGCGAGCGCGGTGAAACTCTCCTGCTCCCCGCGCACGGGGAACTCCTTGCGGACCCCGGTGAGCGCGAGTTTGATGGTCGCGGAACTCATTTCGCCACCGCCTCGCCGCTGGGACCGCTGGTGGCCGGGTAGGTGCCGTTGGCGTACGGATTGTCCCTGTTGGTGTAGAGGTCCTTGGCGGCGAGCTTGCCCGCGGGCAGTTCCCCGTTGCGGACCAGCCAGTCGATCCAGATCTGCAGTTCGCGTTCGGCGATCACGCCGCCGGGGACGGGGATACCCGAGCTCTTGTAGTACTGCAGCAGCGCGGTGTTCTCGTTGCGCCCGCGCTTGTGGATGATGTCGGCGAACCGCGCCACCACCTCGTCGCGCGGCGTGACCTGCAGCCAGCGGGTGGCGCGTGCGGTGCCCTGCACGAAATCGGCGACGGCCGCGGCATGGGACTTCAGGTAGTCGTTGCGGAAAACGTAAGTGCCGTAATCGAACTGCCCGAACAGATCCTTGTCGGTGTAGAGGGGGTGCACCCCGCCCCGCCCGACGGCGGTGTCCCGGAAGACGCCGCCGAGGGCGGCCACGTCGATCTGCCCATTGCGCAGCGCGTCCTCGGTACTGGCGGGCGGCAGTACGACCAGCTGGACCTGTTTGATCTCCTGATCGCTGAGCCCCTGGTCGTGCAGCCACTGCCGGGTGATGAACTCGTGGTGCGCGCCCAGGGTATTGACGCCGACCTTCTTGCCGATGAGGTCGCGCGCGGAGGTGATGCCCGAATCGTCGCGCACGAAGTAGCCGGTGAAGTTGAGTTCGTCGGCCCCGTAGGAGCTGAGTACGGCGGTGACGGGAGCGCCGCCAGCGACCAGCTTGATGACCGCGCCGTTGAAGGCGCTGCCGAATTCGACCTGCTTGGTGGCGGCGGCCTGAATATTGGCCGGGCCGCTGGTGGTGTCGCCCTCCCAATGGAGGTCGATCTTGCTGAAGTAGCCGAGGTCGGCGGCCAGTTCGAAGGCGGAGACCTGGCCGGTCGATCCCTGATAGCGGATGACGGTTCTACCGTCGGCGGTCGTGCCCGGGTCGGTTTTCGCGCAGCCGGTGAGCAGGACGACCGCACTGGAGACGGCGAACGCGGCGGCGAGGGCGCGGCGCACCCTGGTCCGGCGGGGAGGGAATGCCATGGGGGAGTCTTTCGGTGAATACGACTGTCGCTCGGTGGGATTCGAGGGCGGGGCGACAACAGAGCGTCATGGGGATTCCTTTGCCGGACAGGGGAACTGGCGATGATTCGGCGGTGGTCACATGCTGCGATGGGGGCCGCGGCGCGGCAACCGGCTTTTCACCATGTGGAAATCAGCGTGAGCGAAACCCGGCGGCGGAGGGCGCCGCGCCGTCGGTGGTCTGGAACAGCGGTGCGATCCGGCCCGCGGCGATCCGCATGGCGGGCACGACGGCCCGGATCAGCTCACCGTCCAGGCGGGCCGAACGGGCCTGCACCGCCAGTGCCCCGTGCACCTGCCGGCCCGGCCCGACGATGGGCACCGCCAGGGCGCGGATGGGGTCGTCGGTCTCGATCAGCTCGGAGGCGAAGCCGGTGCGGCGGACCCGGTCCAGGTCGATGTCGGCGGCGGCGCGGGCGGGGGAGTGGGCCAGCAGGGCGTGGCCCGCCGCGCTGGCGTGCAGGGATTGCCGGGACCGCGGCACCTGGTGGTGGCAGAAGTGGATCGGCGGGCGGGCCTGGAAGACGGTGAGCGCGTCGCTGTCGTCCATCACGCTCACGCTGACCGTGATCCGGATGCCCGCGGCGAGCGCGTACAGATGCGGCGCCGCGGACTCGAGGCCCAACCGGGCGAGGGCGGGCCGGGCCAGGGTCGCCAACCCGTGCCCGACGCGGTAGCGATCACCGGCCGGCCCCTGCTCGAGCAGGCCGCCGCGCACCAGCGCCTGGGCGAGACGGTGTGCGGTGCTGACGGGCAGCCGGGCCCGCTGGGCGAGTTCGCTCAGCGACAGCTCCGGATCGTCGCCGTGGAAGCAATTCAACACCTGGATCGCGCGGTCCACAGCGCGTGCTCCGGAACGGGGTTCATCGGCCATGTTGGCACTATGGTCAGGGCTCTGACCTGGAGCAATGGTTGTGCGCACCGCGATCCGAGCCGGTCGGAAGGCGATTTCCGACGGGGATCGTTTTGTTTCGAGTTTGTATTGCGCGATCGAGGTCACTATCTTCGCGTGACCTCCGTCACAAAATTGTTTACGAATTCCAGAAATGTCATTCGTCAAAACGGCGATGCGAACAGCGAAAACGCATTGAGTATCCTCGATATCGATCCGTCAACTGGCCGTGATCGTTACGTGATCTAACGTGATTGATCCGTTACCGTCGGTCTCGGCTCGGATTCAACCGGGCCCGAACTCGAATCGACGAACACCGGCAACTCCGTCCCGCGATTCGAGAGCAACCGATAACCCTGGGGACGGGGACCCGCAGCCGAGAGCGCGGGCCGGCGGGCGCAGGCGAGGAAACACTCTATGCATCGCAACCGGAAGCTCACCACCCGCACATTCGCTGCCGCCGCGGCCATCGGTGCGCTCGTGTCCGTCCCGTTCGCGCTGTCCACCGCGACCGCTTCGGCCGCCGGGCACAACTGGGACGCTGTCGCGCAGTGCGAGAGCAGCGGCAACTGGGGCGCCAACACCGGCAACGGGTTCTTCGGCGGTCTGCAGTTCACCCAGAGCACCTGGAACGCCTACGGTGGCGGCGGCAGTGCCGCCAACGCCAGCCGTGAGGAGCAGATCCGCGTCGCGGAGAACGTGCTCGCCGGTCAGGGTCCGGGCGCCTGGCCCGTGTGCGGCGCCTACCTGTAATTCAGGTTTCGCGTCGATTCGAAACGTCCGATGGCCCGTCCCGCAAATGCGCGGCACGGGCCATCGTCGTATTCATGATCAGACGTGGGCTGCGTGGATCGCCTTCGTCAATTCGGTTTCGAGGGCCTGGAATTCGGGTGTCGCGGTGACAGTGATGGCCCGGACGCCCACCTCGTCATCGCCCGGTAATACCACCTCCCGGTACACGATGATCAGTCCGGGACGGGCACTCATGATCAGGACCCGGGTGGGCGGGAATGCCTCCTCCACCGAATGCGTCACGAACGCAATGGTTTTGCCCGATTTGGGCCGCGGTCGCTGCGGCTCCACCCGCGGCCGCTCCCGAGTGAGTTGATCCAGCGCCCCGAATGGCTCGTCCATCGCGGACCGTCGGCCACGGGTGGAGGGTGGCCTGGAAGACCGCATCGCGTTCGGGGCTCGGCCCGGCGATGGGGCCGTGGCCGACCATCAGCGTCCCGTCGCTGGTTTCGAGGAAGCCGCGACGATGCTCACGAACTCCGGAGTCGGCCCTCTTTCCGCGGTCTCCGCATGTGGCTAGAGTAACCGCGTTACTCGAGTAACGGTGTTACTCGCGAGTCCGCAGAGAAAGCAGAAAATGTCTGGACAACGCCGTCCGAATCCTCGGAAGCGACAGACGTCCCGGAAGATCGATCACGCCCTCGCCATCACGGCGGCGTTGTGCGTGACCGCTGCCGGTGCCGCCGCCGTTCCGGGGTCGGCCTCCGCCGATCCGGTCAACGACTTCTATGTTCCGCCGTCGCAAATCGATGCGACACGCGGAGCGATCATCAAGACCACCGATATCTCGGCCTACCTGGCGCAGGCGGCGGACAGTGGGACCTGGCCGTTGCCGGCCGAACAGGTCATGTACACGACGCAGATGCAGGACGGCATGCCCGTCGCGGCGACCGGTGTCTTCCTCGATTCCACCCAGCCCTGGCGCGGGTCCGGGCCGCGGCCCACCATTGTCATCGCGCCCGGCACCACCGGTCAGGGCGATCAATGCGCGGTGTCGCTGGCCTTCTCGACCGGGATGTACGCGAGCATCACGCCGCCGACCTTCTCCGCGAACCAGGAGGCGATCTCGGCGCTTGCGTGGAATTCGCTGGGCGCCCGGGTCTTCGTGGCGGACTACATCGGCATGGGCACACCGGGGACCCATACCTATGTCAACCGCGTCGAAGAGGCTCATGCCGTCCTCGATGCCGCGCGTGCGGCCAACAACCTCGCCGGTTCCGGCGATGACACACCGCTGGCGTTGTGGGGGTACTCCCAGGGCGGCGGCGCCACGGCCGCCGCGGTCGAGATGCAACCCGACTACGCGCCCGAACTGAACCTGAAGGGAACGTGGGCCGGCGCGCCGGTCGCGGATCTGACCGAGGTGCTGAAGAGGGCCGACGGCAGTCTGATCAGCGGCGTAATCGGGTTCGCGCTCAACGGTTTCGTCGCGCGCTACCCCGATCTGCAGTCGATTCTGGACGAACGCACCACGCCGGAGGGCAAGGCGCTGCTGAGCGACCTGGGCAACGAGTGCATCGGTGACGTGATCCTGAAGCACCCGTTCCTGCGCAGCACCGAATTCACCGTCGATCATCGGCCGATGATCGACCACCTGCAGGAGGTCCCCGAGGCCGAGGACATCCTGCGGCAGCAGCACATCGGAAACCTCACTCCGGCAAGCCCGGTCCTGATCACCAGCGGTCGCAATGACGACACTGTCCCCTACGGTCAGGCCCGCCAACTGGCCATCGACTGGTGCGGCAAGGGCGCCACCGTGAGCTTCCGGACCGACGAGCTGCCCCCGATCCTGCCCGGGGCCACCCTCCCGAACCACTTCGGCCCCGAGTTGATCGACGGCTTCGGCACCAACAATGCGATCGGCTACCTGGTCGATCGCCTCAACGACGTACCGATCTCGGGCTGCACCCTCGGCTGACTCCCGCCGCGAAAACCCCCGCGCTGCTGTCCATTTCGTCCTGACCGCAGTGGCGCGGGGGCGCAGTGCGGGGTTGGGACCGGCTCGCGAATCGCGACCGTGCCGGACACCCACGGGGGAACGGAAAGCGCCGCGTTATGCCCACGGTTGGCCCGTCCTGCCGGACCGCCTGGCGCGCAGCGGAACCCACCCGTTGGCGCTGGGCGCGGCGGACCCCGGCTGCGGCCGGTGACCGCAGCCGCTGTCCGATCAGGCGACCGGCTCCGGCTGAGCCTCCGGTTCCGAAACGGTCACCCTCGCGTCCACGACCAGCCCGATCACGCCAACCGCCAAACAGGCTGCCGTGACGATCAATTGGGCGGGGGAGGTGCGATTGGTGAGGGCGTCGCCCAGCAGCACCGTGCCCACGGTGCCCGGGATGATGCCGATGAACGTGGCGATCAGGTACGGGGTGAACCGGATCGAAGACAGTGCCGCGCAATAGTTCACGATCGAGAACGGCGCGAACGCGATCAGCCGCAGCGATCCGATCGCCAGCCAGCCCCGCCGCGCCAACCGGGTGTCGACCGCCTGCACGGTCGGATGGGTGAGCCGCGCACGCACCCGCTCGTGATCGAGGGCGCGCACCAGCCACAGCGCCAGCACCGCACTCAGTGTCGTGGCGGCGAGGGCCAGCGTGAGCCCCTCCACCGAGCCGAACAGCATGCCCGCGCTGAGGGTGAAGATGGTGCGCGGGAAGGGCGCGACACAGATCAGTGTGTGCACTGCGAAGAACACCAGCGGCAGCAGCGGCCCGACCGAGTCGGCCCACTGCCGGACCTGCTGGGGCGCCGGGTGCGGTGCGAAGGCGGCCAGCGCGAAAAGTAGCCCGCAGCCGATCAGCAAGGCCAGATTTCGCGGTTGACGGAGGCGGCTGAGCAGCCCGGATACGCGCTCGAGCGGCACACGCACGGTTGTTGGCACCGCGCCAGGTTACCCGCTGGTAGTGAGACTCCGGAGACCGTTATCTCGAGGCTGCCGCTAGCATCAGGGGAAAGACGATGAATGCTCGTTAACCAAAGTGGCCGTTGAGCTGGGTGAATGCCGGTGCAACGGCCATCCGGTCAGGGAGTGGAAGAAGGAACAGCAGCTATGCCGATTGCTTCCGACTCGGACACCGATCCGGTGCCCGAGTATGCCGCCTGGCGCAAGGGTGTCGCCGGGGTGCTGGCGAAGGCCCGCAGGGTGGATGCGAGCGACTTGCCGGATGAGCCGGAGAAGCTGCTCGCGGTCACGACCTATGACGGCCTGACCGTCAACCCGCTCTACACGCGCCGCGACGAACTGCCCGAGCAGCCGCTGCCTGGGCAGTTCCCCTACGTGCGCGGTGGCGACGCCACCCGCGACGTGCACCGTGGCTGGTTCGTCAGCCAGCGTTTCGGCGGCCCCGATGCCGAGGCCGTCAACGCGGACATCCTCTTCGCGCTCGACAACGGCGTGAGCGCGGTGTGGCTGGGCGTCGCCGAGCGCGGCGTGCCTGTCGACGGGCTGGCCACCGCAGTGCAGGGCTTCCTGTTCGAGCTGGCGCCGCTCACCCTCGACGCCGGGCCGGCCGCCAATGAGGCTGCGGCCGCACTGTTCTCGGTGCTGGACGGCTATGAAGCCCCGAACCGCAAGGACATTCGGGTCTCGCTGGGCGCCACCCCGCTGACGAGCCTGTTCGCCGGCTCCTCGGCCATCGACCTGGACGGCGCGGTCGCGTTGGCCCAGCAGGCGGTGGCCCGCACCGAGACGGTCCGCGCGATCACCGTGTGCGGCGTGGCCTTCCACAATGCCGGCGCTTCCGACGCCCAGGAGCTGGGTGCGGCTGTGGCCGCGGGCCTGGAGTACCTGCGTTCGCTCACCGACGCCGGGGCCGATATCGCGGATGCGCTGGAGCAGCTGGAGTTCCGCTTCGCGGCCACCGACGACCAGTTCGAGACCATCGCGAAATTCCGTGCCGCCCGGCGACTCTGGGCGCGCGTGGCGCAGGTCTGCGGGGCCCCGGCCTTCGGCAACGCTCCCCAACAGGCGATCACGTCCGCGGCCATGATGAGCCAGCGCGACCCCTGGGTGAACATGCTGCGCACCACCCTCGCCGCCTTCGGCGCGGGCGTCGGTGGCGCGGACATCGTCACCGTGCTGCCCTTCGACGACGCGCTGCCCGCCGGGGAACTCGAGGTGTCCAAGGCGTTCTCGGAGCGCATGGCGCGCAACACCCAGCTGTTGCTGCTCGAGGAATCCCGCCTCGGCCACGTGCAGGACCCGGGCGCGGGCTCCTGGTTCGTGGAGTCGCTGACCGATGAGCTCGCCGCCAAGGCGTGGGAGTTCATGCAGGAGATCGAGGCCGCCGGCGGCTACCTGGCCGCGCTGCAGGCGGGCCTGCTCGCCGAGCGCATCGGCGCGACCAAGGCGAAGCGCGATTCCGATGTGGCGCACCGCAAGACGGCCGTCACCGGCGTCAACGAGTTCCCGAACCTGAGCGAGAAGCCGCTGTCGGAGGCCGCGCGTGCCAAGACCTCTCCGGCCCGCTACGGCACGGCCTTCGAGGCGCTGCGCAACCGCTCCGACGCCTACCTGGCCGCCAACGGCGCGCGCCCGCAGGTGCGCCTGGTTCCGCTGGGCCCGGTGTCGGAGAACAATGTTCGTGTCACCTTCACCACCAACCTGCTGGCCTCCGGCGGCATCGAGGCGGTCACCGACACCGGCCCGTCGATCGCCGTGCTGTGCGGCTCCGACACCCGCTACGGCACCGATGCCGCGGCGGCCGTGGACGAATTGCGGGCGGCCGGTGTGACCACCGTGCTGCTGGCCGGACCCGAGAAGGCGGTCGCGGAGCTGACCGGCGTGCAGCGCCCGGATGACTTCGTGACGGCCCGCATGGATGCTGTGGCGGCTCTGACCGGCCTGCTCGAAAAGCTGGGAGCGTAGAGATGAGCGATATCAAACATCGCATCGGCAATTTCGCCGAAGTACCGCTGACCGAGGGCGACACCGCGCCCGCCGACGTCAGCGCCGCGCAGGTCGACGCCTTCGTCGCCGAGGCCGCTAGCGCGAATCACTATGCGCCCGAACAGCTCACCTGGTCGACCCCCGAGGGCATCGAGGTGCCGCCGGTGTTCACCAAGGCCGACCGGGACGCCATCGCCGCCGCGGGCTACCCGCTCGACAGCGTGCCGGGTGTGGCGCCGTTCGTGCGCGGTCCGTACCCGACCATGTACGTGAACCAGCCGTGGACGATCCGCCAGTACGCGGGCTTCTCCACCGCCGCCGACTCGAACGCCTTCTACCGCCGCAACCTGCAGGCGGGCCAGAAGGGCCTGTCGGTCGCGTTCGACCTGGCGACCCACCGTGGCTACGACTCGGACCACCCGCGCGTCACCGGTGACGTCGGCATGGCCGGTGTCGCCATCGACTCCATCCTGGACATGCGGGAACTGTTCGATCAGATTCCGCTGGACCAGGTTTCGGTGTCGATGACCATGAACGGCGCGGTGCTGCCGATCCTGGCGCTCTACGTCGTCGCCGCCGAGGAGCAGGGCGTCAAGCCCGAGCAGCTGGCCGGAACCATTCAGAACGACATTCTGAAGGAGTTCATGGTCCGCAACACCTACATCTATCCGCCCAAGCCCTCGATGCGGATCATCTCCGACATCTTCGCCTACACCTCCGCGAAGATGCCGAAGTTCAACTCGATCTCCATCTCCGGCTACCACATCCAGGAGGCCGGAGCCACGGCCGACCTGGAGCTGGCCTATACCCTCGCCGACGGCGTGGAGTACATCAAGGCCGGTCTGGACGCGGGCATGGAGGTCGACAAGTTCGCGCCGCGACTGTCGTTCTTCTGGGCCATCGGCATGAACTTCTTCATGGAGGTCGCGAAACTCCGTGCGGGCCGGCTGCTCTGGAGCGAGCTGGTCGCCAAGTTCGAGCCCAAGAACTCCAAGTCGCTGGCGCTGCGCACCCACTCGCAGACCTCGGGCTGGTCGCTGACCGCGCAGGACGTGTTCAACAACGTCGCGCGCACCTGCGTCGAGGCGATGGCCGCCACCCAGGGCCACACCCAGTCGCTGCACACCAACGCGCTGGACGAGGCGCTGGCCCTGCCGACGGACTTCTCCGCCCGCATCGCCCGCAACACCCAGCTGCTCATCCAGCAGGAGTCCAACACCACCCGTCCGGCCGACCCGTGGGGCGGCTCGTACTACGTGGAGTGGCTGACCCACCAGCTGGCCGAGCGCGCCCGCGCCCACATCGCCGAGATCGAGGCGCACGGCGGTATGGCGCAGGCGATTTCGGAGGGCATCCCGAAGCTGCGCATCGAAGAGGCCGCGGCTCGCACCCAGGCGCGCATCGACACCGGTCAGCAGCCGGTGATCGGCGTCAACAAGTACCTGGTCGAGGAAGACACCCCGATCGAGGTGCTCAAGGTCGAGAACTCGCGCGTGCGCGCCGAGCAGAACGCCAAGCTGGAAAAGCTGCGGGCGGAACGCGATTCGGCCGAGGTCGAGAGGGCGCTGGCCGAATTGACCCGTGCGGCAGCCTCTTCGGAGGGCGGCATGGACAACAACCTGCTCGCCCTGGCCATCAACGCCGCGCGCGCCAAGGCCACCGTGGGTGAGATCTCCGACGCGCTGGAGCAGGTATACGGCCGCCACCAGGCCGAAATCCGCACGCTCTCCGGCGTTTACCGTGAGGAGGCCGGCAAGGTGACCAACATCAGCAAGGCCATCGAACTGGTCGAGGCCTTCGCCGAGGCCGAGGGCCGCCGCCCGCGCATCCTGGTCGCCAAGATGGGTCAGGACGGCCACGACCGCGGCCAGAAGGTGATCGCCACGGCCTTCGCCGACCTCGGCATGGACGTCGACGTGGGCCCGCTGTTCCAGACCCCCGAGGAGGTGGCGCAGCAGGCGGCCGACAACGACGTGCACGTCGTCGGTGTCTCGTCGCTGGCCGCAGGCCACCTCACGCTGGTGCCCGCCCTGCGGCAGGCATTGGCCGATGTCGGACGCCCCGACATCATGGTCACCGTCGGCGGCGTCATCCCGCCCGGTGACTACGACGAGCTGTACGCCGCGGGTGCCGCCGGCATCTTCGGCCCCGGCACCATCATCGCCGACGCCGCGATCGACCTGATCAAGAAGCTGGCCGCACAGCTCGGCCACGAGATCGGCCCCGGCGCAACGGAATGAGCGACGCCGCACGCGGGACCGAGGGTGGCGGAGTCCACCCTCGGCTCGGCACCACCGCCGGCGTCGGCCTGCCCGGCCCCGCCGGCGCAGAAACGCCCGGCCCCGGCACCCAGCCCGCCACTCCGGTGGCGCGCCGAGTGATCGACGTCGACCAGCTGGCCGCGCAGGTCCGGGCAGGGGAGCGGGCCGGCCTGGCGCGCGCCATCACCCTGGTCGAATCGACCCGCACCGACCACCGGGAACTGGCCCAGCAGTTGCTGCTGCGGCTGACCCCCGAGGCGGGCAGGGTGGTGTCCAATCGCGTTGGCATCACCGGTGTTCCGGGTGTCGGCAAGTCGACGTTCATCGACGCGCTGGGCATGTACCTCATCGGCCAGGGCCACCGCGTGGCGGTGCTCGCCGTGGATCCGTCCTCGACCCGGACCGGCGGCTCGATCCTCGGCGACAAGACCCGCATGGCGCGACTGTCGGTGGAACGGGATGCCTTCATCCGCCCGTCCCCCACGGCCGGAACCCTCGGCGGCGTGGCGAAAGCCACCCGCGAGACCATCGTGCTGCTGGAGGCGGCAGGCTACGACGTCATCCTGGTGGAGACCGTCGGTGTCGGCCAGTCCGAGGTCACCGTCGCCAATATGGTCGACGTCTTCTGCTTCCTCACCCTGGCCCGCACCGGCGACCAGCTGCAAGGAATCAAGAAGGGCGTCCTCGAACTCGCCGACCTGGTGGCCGTGAACAAGGCCGACGGCCGCCACGAGCTGGAGGCCAAGGCCGCCGCCCGGGAACTTCAAGGGGCCATGCGGCTCATCCACCCACGCGAATCCCTGTGGCGCCCACCGGTTCTCACCATGTCCGGCCTGAACGGCATCGGACTGGATTCGTTCTGGGACACGGTCCTCACCCACCGTCGCGTCCTCACCGAAGCAGGCGAGTTCGCCGAGAAGCGCCGCCGCCAGCAGGTCGACTGGACCTGGACCATGGTCCACGACAACCTGCTCCGTCGCCTCACCGAGAACCCGAACGTCAAGGCCCTGCGCACCCAGGTGGAAAAGCAGGTCCGCGACGGCTCACTGACCCCCGCCCTCGCCGCCGAAGAAATCCTCCGGGCCTTCGACGAGCGGGCATGAGCCCCATGGACATTCGGATCCGACCGGGTACCGAATCCGACGCGGAAGCGGTCGCCACGCTGCACACCGCCAGCTGGCGCACCGCCTACGCGAGCATCATGCCCGAGGGTTATCTGAACGGTGCGCTCGCCGCCGACCACAAGGCGCTCTGGCACCGACGCCTGACCGACGACCGATCCGAAGGTGATCTGTTCATCGCCGAATCCGGCTCGGAAATACTCGGATTCATCTACCTGGCACCCCGCGCGGATGGCCGCGTCCTCATCGACAATCTGCACGTCAGCCCGACCCTCGTGCGGGGCGGCATCGGTTCCCGCCTCCTGCATCACGGATTCGAATGGGCCGCTGCCGAATACCCGGGTCGCCCCGTCTACCTCGAAGTCCTCCAGGCCAATACACCCGCCATCGCCTTCTACGAGCGCCACGGCGGTCGCCTCGCCGAGCCCCGAATCGCCCACTTCCCCCAGGGCTTTGATCTCCAGGAGCTGGAAATTACCTGGTCACGCAGCTGACGCGGGCATCGCGATCAGTCGATGCCTTCACCATCACCAGAGTCGGCGTGATCGCTCCGGTGGCGCGCATCCATACCTGCTCATCCACACGACCGTTTTCACCGTGACGGTCCGTACTGTGCTCAGGCCGGGTGGATCGTAAGAGTCTGCGAGCCGATCCACCCGACCGCCGAGCACGGTGCCCGCTCGAGTTGGTGAAGCGGGCACCGATTCCGGAGCCGTCCAACTACGACCCCGGCCGGATGATCCGAAGTGAGAGTGCGCCGGGTCGACCGCCGCGTTCCACCATCAGCTCACCCGCTCCAGCACAGTAATGAGTTCCTGTGCGGAGCGGCCCGAATACCGCGCTGGTGGCACGAATCGAGAGTGTCCAGGCACGGAAGGTCGCAGATATCTCCGAATTAGCTGCGTGATCGAGCATCCGTCCTCGGCCGGACCTCTGGATATTCCGTGTAGGCATCACCTACCGGAACAGCCTGGAAGTGTGGCCGCTGAGCGCGGAAACAGTGCCGGCCGACCGGGCGGTTGTCAGATCATGGCGCGCAGCGGGCCCTCGGGCTCGATGCCCATGATGGTCAATGCCGTTGAGTGGTACAGCGATCCGGGCGTGTGGATGGCGTGTTGCAGGCCCACGTGCGCGTCCCGCCAGAACCGCTGCATGACGTTCTGCCGCCGCACCGCATTGCCGCCGGACCGGGCGAAGATCTCGTCCACCGCCGACACCGCCCGCCAGGCGCAGCGAACTTGATTGCGGCGCACCAGGGAACGATCCTCGAAGGTGATGGTCTTCCCGGCCTCGGCCTGGTCGTAGAGACGGCTGATGCCGTCCAGCAGCTGAGTGCGTGAGGCCGCGATATCTGCCGCCGCCTCGGAGATGGCCGACAGCACGTACGGATCGTCCTTGATCTTGGTGCCCATGGCCGTGACCCGGTCGCGCTGATAGTCCAGGTGCGCCGCGAGCGCGCCCTCGGCGATGCCGATCACCGCGGAGGTGATGCCCAGCGGGAACATGGCCCAGAACGGCAGCTTGTAGACGGTCTCGGTGCGGCCCGCCCGCTCGGCCGCGATCTCACCGGCCGCCACGGCATCGAATTCGATGGTCCGGTAGGCCGGAATGAACGCGCCGTCCACGATGACGTCCTTGCTGCCGGTGCCCTGCAGCCCGATGACATCCCACGAGTCGTCGACGATCGTGTAGTCCCTGCGCGGCAGCACCACGTGCAGCACGGTCGGCGGCATGACCGGATTGCCGTCGGCGTCACTGAGCAGCGCGCCCAGGAAGATCCAGTCGCAGTGATCGGTGCCGGAGGAGAAGTTCCAGCGGCCGCGCAGGGTGTACCCGCCGTCGACCGGCGTCGCCACGCCCTGGGCGGCATACGGCGAGGCGATCCAGGTGTCGGGGTTCTCGCCCCACACCTCGTTCTGCAGCCGCCGGTCCATCAGCGCCATCTCCCACGGGTGCACACCGCCGACGCCACATACCCAGCCGGTGGATCCACAGTGCTGGGCCACGGCCATGACCGCCTCCGCGAAATCCCGCGGATGCGCTGCGTACCCGCCGAAATCGGCGGGCTGCAGCAGCCGCATCACCCCGGCCCGACGGATCAGCTTGACGCTCTCGTCGGAGAGCTTGCCCAGCCGCTCGGTCTCCTCGGCAGTCGCCGCCAACTGGCCCGACAGCTCCGCGACCCGGCTCACTACCTCGTGCGTCATCGCAACTCCCACTGGTTCGGTGTGCCCCTATTAGAACGCGTTCTAGCGGTGGTGTCCGGGAATCCGCCTGCCCGCGAGCGAGATTCCCGATGATCGGAACCCGCCCTGCGGTCGGGTCCGGGCGATGTTATCGCCGGGTGTGACGGAGCATACGGTCAGATAGATTGTGCACAATATAATTGCTGGCTACCGTATTGGACATGACCGATGAGCTGGCGCTGGAAAACCAGCTGTGCTTCGCGCTCTACTCGGCGTCCCGGGCCATGACCGCCATGTACCGGCCCCAGCTGGACGCCCTGGGCATCACCTATCCGCAATACCTGGTGCTGCTCGCGCTCTGGCAGCGCGACGACCGCACCGTCGGCGATCTGTGCTCGGCCCTGGAACTGGACTCGGGCACGCTGTCGCCACTGCTCAAGCGGCTCGAGGCGGCGGGTTTCGTGGCACGCCGCCGCTCGACCGCCGACGAACGCCGCGTGGAGATCACGCTGACCGACCGCGGACGCGAATTGCGTTCGGCCGCATGCCGGATCCCGGCGCGATCGGCCGAGATCGCCGGTCTGCCCGGCGAGGAACTGATCCAACTGCGGGAAACCCTGCACCGACTCACCGAAGCGCTCACCGCGCACACCCGATCCAAGGAGATCCCTCGATGAACGTGCTCTACACCGCCGAAGCCCTCGCCACCGGCGACGGCCGCAACGGCCAGGTCCGCACCGACGACGGCAAGATCGAGGCCACGCTGTCGATTCCGAAGGAGATGGGCGGCAACGGTCTCGGCACCAACCCGGAGCAGCTCTTCGCCGCCGGCTACGCGGCCTGCTTCCACTCGGCGCTGCGCACCGTGGCACGGTCGCTGAAGGCGAATGTGGACGACTCGGCCGTGGGCGCGAAGGTCGGCATCGGCCCCAATGACGCCGGCGGATTCGGCCTGGCCGTTACCCTCGAGGTGTCGCTGCCGCACCTGCCCCTGGACGAGGCGCGGGTGCTGGCGGACAAGGCACACCAGGTGTGCCCGTACTCCAATGCCACTCGCGGCAATATCGAGGTCGACGTCATCGTGGTCGAAGACTGAGGAGGCTGAGCATGCGTGCGGTAATCATCGAACAGTTCGGCGAGCCCGAGCAGGTCCTGACCACGGCCGAGCGGCCGGTGCCCGAGCCCGGGCCGGGTGAGGTGCGGATCGCGACCACGCTGGCTCCGATCCACAATCACGACCTGGCCATCATCCGGGGCGTCTACGGCTACCGGCCCGAGCTGCCCGCCATCCCGGGCACCGAGGCCGTCGGGCACATCGACGCCCTGGGCCTCGGGGTCACCGGCCTGGAAATCGGTCAGCGCGTGACGGTTTCGGGTGTGCAGGGGGCGTGGGCGGAGTACTTCGTGGCCAAGGCGGGCGGGATCGTCCCGGTGCCGGATACGGTGTCCGACGCCACCGCGAGTCAGCTGCTGGCCATGCCGCTGAGCGCCCTCATGCTGCTCGAGGACCTCGATGTCGAACCCGGCCAATGGATCGCGATCAATGCCGCCAATGGCGCGGTGGGACGACTGGTGAACCAGCTCGCCCGCGCCCGCGGTGTCCACGTCCTGAACCTGGTGCGTAGCGCGGCGGCCGCGAAGTCGTTGCGGGAGCTGGGCTTCGAACCGGTGCTGGAAACCGAGTCGGGGGACTGGCAGCGGCAGGTCGCGGAGGTCACCGGCGGCGAACCCATCGCCCGCGCGGTGGACCAGGTCGGCGGGCCGGCCGCCAACGACCTGCTGTCGGTGCTCGGCCCGCGTGGTGAGCTCATCACCTTCGGCGCGCTGTCGGGCCAGCCTCTGGTGCTCAACCCCGGCCCGATCATCTTCAAACAGGCCGTGGTGAAGGGCTTCTGGGGTTCCAAGCGCGCCGAGGAGATCGGCGGCGACGAACGCCGCCGCCTCATCACCGAGCTGGTGACCCTGGCCGCCCGCGGCGAACTGGACCTGGCTGTCGAGGCCACCTACCCGCTCGCGGAGGCCGCTGAGGCCGCGGCCGCGAGCGAACGCCCGGGCCGCAATGCCAAGATCGCGCTCAGCGCGGCGGCGCTACCCGGCCAGTAGGACCGCGATCAGCGTGAGCGCGCCGGGCAGCGCCTGCCCGAAGAAGATCCGGCGGCTCGCGGTGGCCCCACCATAGAGTCCGGCCACCACGACGCAGGCCGCGAAGAAGATCTTCGCGGCCTGGCCGACCGGATCGGCGGCGATCAGACCCCAGATCAGCCCCGCCGCCAGAAAGCCGTTGTAGAGGCCCTGATTCGCGGCGAACACCTTGGACTCCTCGGCGAACTCGGCCGTGACGCCGAAGCCCGCGCGCACCCGCGGCGTGGTCCACAGGAACATCTCCATGATCAGGATGTAGATGTGCAGCGCGGCGAGCAATCCGACCAGGATGTCCGCGACCAAACGCATGACCGACCCGCCTTCCGTGGGGTTTCAGCCGACACCGGCCATCGCGTCTCATCGTGTCAGACCGGTCCCGCTGGAGGCCCGAGCGCATCGCCGGAACGCGGAGTGTCGCGCGCCCGGTGCGCTATCCGATGGCGAAGAGGTCCGCGGCATTGCGGTAGCAGACCGCCCGCAGCCAGTCGTCACCGAGACCGAGCCGTTCCAGAGCGAACAGCGCATGGCCGTAGGAATAGGGAATGTTCGGGAAGTCGCTGCCGAACAGGATGCGATCCCCGAAGTCGCGCAGGCGCCCCAGGTCGGTGGCGGGGAAGGGGTCGCCGGCTTCGAAGAAGTCGGTGAAGTTCATGGTGGTGTCGAGTAGGACGCCGGGGTTGTCCGCGGCGATGTCGAGGAACTCGCTGTACTCGGGCGCCCCCATGTGCGCGATGATCAGGCGCAGTCGCGGGAACCGCCGCAGCAGTCGGGCGATCGGCTCGGGTCCGGTGAATCGCCCGGCGGCAGGCCCGGATCCGCAGTGCGTGACCACCGGAATGCCAGCCTCCTGTACCAGTCCCCACACCTCGTCCAGCAGCGGATCCGCCGGGTGGTAGTTGCCGACCTGGATGTGCAGCTTGAAGATTCGCGTCCCCGACTCGATCGCGGCACGCACATAGTCGGCCGCACCCGGCTCCGGATAGAAGGTCGACGTGTGCAGGCAGTCCGGGGTGCGGGCGGCGAAATCGGCGGACCACTCGTTGAGCCAGGCCGCCATCTCCGGCTTGTGCGGGTAGACCATCGAGGTGAAGGCGCGAACGCCGAAGCCGCGCAGCGTCTTCAGCCGCACCTGCTCCTCGGCGCGGTAGGTGATGGGCCACGCGCGGTGGCCGAGCAGTGGGCCCGCCGAATCGAAGTAGCCCCACACCTTCCGCAGCACCTGTTCGGGCATGAAATGCGTGTGGACGTCGATGATCCCGGGCAGGCCCAGTCGCGTATGGAATCCGGTGACGTAGTCGAGGTCTTGCTCGTCGGTCACCGGGTCGAATCTCCTTCCGCGAACACGGTTCGCGCGTAATCCCCGACGCGGTCGACGAGCCGCTCGAAGAACAGTTCCGGATCGGTCCCGATCACGATGTCGGCGTTGGGTTCCCGCCCCCACATGCCCGCCCAGTCGGCGACCGTGGTGGCGCGGGTGATCGTTCCGGTCAGCTCCACGTCGACGGTCGCGGGTTTGGTGACGGCCAGGCTCGGGTCCAGTGCCACGGCCGCCGCGAACGGGTCGTGCATGTGCGCCAGATACCCCTGGTCGTAGAGCTTGTGGAAGTCGAAGTAGAAGCGGATCGCATCGGTCAGGTACCGCACCAGCGGATTGCTTGCCGCCGACCGTGCCTCCGGCGGATCGTTCTCACTGACATGCTCCACCGGTGTGCTCCCGGCCCGTTCGGCCAGTAGCGCCAGGTGTTTGGGCTTCATCTCGATGGTCTCGGTGATGTCGAGCGCGCACACGATGGGCCGGCGGTCGGCGGGCGTGGTGGAGAAGGCGTCGAACACCTCCTTGGCCGCTTCCGGATCGACGTGCACGTTCCACTCGTTGGTCGGGGTGGTGTTGCCCGGATGGTTGAATGCGCCGCCCATGATCACCAGGCGTCGGAGCAGCTGCGGCAGTTGAGGTTCCATCCGCAGCGCCAGGGCGAGATTGGTGAGCGGCCCGGTGCACAGCCCCACGATCTCGCCCGGATGCTCGCGCACCAGGTCCACCCACAGCTGGGCCGCCGATCGGCCGGACAGGGTCCGGGTGGTCGGCGGCAGCTCGGCGTAGCCGACGCCCTGGGGCCCGTGGGTGTCCTCGGTCGTGCGCAGTGGCACGGACAGAGGTGTCAACGCGCCCTGGGCTACCTCGAGCTCCGGGGCCCGCACCAGCTCGAGCAGCGCGAGATTGTTGGCGGCCACCTGCGGCGCAGGCACATTGCCCGCGGTGGAGGCGATTCCGACGATCTCGGCCTCGGGGGAGGCGAGGAGGTAGAGCAGGCCCAGGGAGTCGTCGATGCCGGTGTCGTTGTCCATGAGGATCTTCTGCCGCACGGGTTCGAGGGTAGCCGTATCGGTGCCGGCCGCTCCGTGGGGAGCATGCGCCGGTCCTGCCGGCTCGTGAAACACTCGTCTAGGACGTCCGTCTAAGACGCTGGTAGGGTGGTCCTATGGGAAATCGAGAAGACCTCCTTGTGGGCGCCCGCAAGGCCGTCCTGGAACGCGGCCTGGCCAAGGTGACCGCCCGGGACATCGCCACCGCCGCCGGAGTGAGCCTGGCCGCCATCGGCTATCACTTCGGTTCCAAGGACCAGCTGGTCACCGAGGCCATCACGATGGGCGTCGGCACCCAGATCGGTGACGACATGGAGGCCGCCATCCGGGACGCGGGGGAGGGCCGCACGCTGTGGGAGTCGCTGGCCGCGATCTGGAACGGCTTCGTCGACGTGGTGCAGCGTAATCGCGACGGCCTGTTGCTGAGCACCGAGAACGGCATCCAGATCGCGCGCGATCCCGCGCAGCAGGTCTACATGGCCCAGGCCAGCGCGGTCGCGCATCGCGATATCGCCGCGGCCGTCCACTCCGCGCACCCGGATCTGACCGACGACCAGGCCGCAGCGGTCGGGCAGCTGCTGTTCCTGCTGTTCCAGGGCCTCGCCATCCAGAAGATGATCGCTCCGGGTGCCGAACTGCTGGACGGTGGTTCGCTGGTGACCGCCATCGAAGCCATCCGGAGCAAATGAACTCACCGTTCGGCCGGCCGGGTGAGCTCAGCCCGGCGGCACGTGCCGCAGCCGCGTCATGGCGATGACGGCCAGCAGTAGCGCCGCGCCCGCCGCGATGGCGGCGGTCAGGTGCATGCCGGTCAGGAAGGCGTGCTTGGCCGCCTCGGCCATGGCGCTGCCCACCTTTCCCGGCATCGTCCGGGCGACTTCGAGTGCCGCGCCCAGCGTGTCGCGCGCGGCGCGGGCGTCGGGCTCCTGCACCCCGTAGGGCAGGGTGGTGTTGAGCTGGTTGCGGTAGATGGCGATGCTGATGCTGCCGAGAATGGAGATCCCCAGCGCGCCACCGAATTCGGCCCCGGTCTCCGAGAGCCCGGATGCCGCGCCCGCCTGCTCCGGGGGCGCGGTGCCCACGATGAGCTCGGTGGTGATGCCGAAAACCGGTGCCAGCCCGAACGACACCAGCAGCGACGC
The DNA here is from genome assembly GCF_044766925.1 of Nocardia sp. NPDC101769. Taxonomy (NCBI): domain Bacteria; kingdom Bacillati; phylum Actinomycetota; class Actinomycetes; order Mycobacteriales; family Nocardiaceae; genus Nocardia; species Nocardia sp. NPDC101769. The sequence goes on from NZ_JBIWMX010000045.1 coordinate 28,566, forward strand.
CGCGATGGTGAGCTCCACGCCGCCGGTCGCGGTGATCCGGGTGAGCAGTAGCAGTCCGCACGCGGCCATGGCCATGCCCCCGCCGATCATGTAGGCGGGTCGCATCACCTTCATGATGCGCGGGCCCAGTTGCGAGCCGATCATGAAGCCGAGGCCCGCCGGGATGGTGGCGAGACCCGCCCGCAGCGGCGACATGCCCAGCACCAGTTGGAAATACTGCCCCACGAACAGGGCGTATCCGAAGGCCACGAAGATCGCGACCATATTGATGGTGAGCGCGGTGCGGAAGCTGCCCAGCCGGAACAGCCGCAGATCCAGCATGGGTTCGCTGGTAGTGAGCTGCCGCCGGACGAAGACCACGCCGATCGCGAGGCCGGCCACCAGTGCCGAGACCGCGGCCGCGCCGGGGCCGTCCTGGGCGGCCTTCTTCATGCCGAAGACCACCAAGAGAATTGCTGTCGTGCACAATCCGGCACTGACCAGGTCCAGGCGTCCGGCGTCGGGATCGCGGAACTCGGGGAGCACGCGGGGCGCGAGAACGATCAGCAACACCATGACGGGCACCGCGAGCAGGAACACCGACCCCCACCAGAAGTGCTCGAGCATGATGCCGCCCGCCAGCGGCCCGATGGAGCCGCCCACCGAGTAGGACCCCACCCAGACCCCGACCGCGATGGAGCGCTGGCCCGGATTGCGAAACATGGTGAATATCAACGAGAGTGTGGACGGCGCCAGGGTGGCCCCGGCGACGCCGAGCAGGGCCCGGCAGCCGATCAGCACCGGCGCCGAGGGCGCGAAGGCCGCGATCACCGAGACCGCGGCGAAGGCGGCCGCCCCGACCATCAGCAGTCGCCGTCTGCCGATGCGATCGCCGATGGTGCCCATGGTGAGCAGCAAACCGGCGACCATGAAACCGTAAACGTCGATGATCCAGAGCAATTGGGAGCTCGTGGGGCGGAGTTTCTCGCTGATCTGGGGGACCGCCAGATGCAGGACGGTGAGGTCCATCGAGTACACCAGGCAGGCCAGCGCCAGCACCGCCAATCCTGCCCATTCCCGTCTCCCCACCGAGATGGCGCCGGCGTCGCTGGCGGCGGTGAGCAAGGGAGTAGGTGTATCCACGATGACGTCCTCCATCCGCATGCCGACATACAGTCGACAATTTTGATGTCGGTTTCAGGGTCTCAAATATTAACGCCGGACGTGGGACAAGTCCGGCGTGTTGAAAGCGCTGTATTGCAAGCCAATTCGCCCTATTCGCCGATGCACTTGCGGGTGTGCGTGCAGCACGTTGTATACATTCGCGCGCGTTACGAACCGTCCGGTCGGGCTTTCCACCCGGGAGCGCTCGAACCGTGGGCCGGAGCGGGCCACGGATGGTCCGGATACTCGCTCAGCGCGGGACCCGCTGTGGTCACCGCGTCGTGGGTGAATGTGTACCGGGCATCGGGCGCCGCGGCGGGTTCGTGGGCGGGCGTCCGGCCCGGCGCGGTGATCAGCCAGGATGCCGTGCGGGCCAGGGCAACCCGGACATCGCGGCCGAGGCCGTCGCCACGGAGGGCGCACAGTGCGTCGAGCACGCCCGCCGCGAGCAGATACCCGCTGGCGTGATCGAGTGCCTGGGCCGGGAGGGCGCCCACGGATGATTCGCCACGCGAATTATCCTGTGTGCCTTCGATGAGCGAAATTCCCGATGCAGCCTGCACGATGCTGTCGAAACCGCGTCGATCACCCCATGGTCCGAGTTCGCCCCACGCCGAAACTCGGCCGTGCACAATTCCCGGACGAATTTCCCCGGGCCGCACTCCGAGCCGTTCCAAGCTGCCCGGTCGGTAACCCGAGATGATTATGTCTGCATTGCTGATCAATTCGCGAAAAACGGGAAGTCCGGTACGCAAATCGACTACAGTAGAGCGCTTCCCCTGACACGTGTCCAGGTACTGCCAGCCGATCTCCGGCAACCCGGGCGGGTCGATCCGCAGCACATCGGCTCCGAGCAGGGCCAATGCCCGCGTGGCCACCGGTCCGGCGATCACCCGGGTGAGATCGAGAACGCGGATCCCGCGCAGCGGCAGCAATTGTGATGCGGCAGTGGGGCACTCGAATCCACCCCGATCGCCGCGCACGTCCACGGCCACCAGCGGGCCGGAGGCGGCAGCCTTGCCCTGCGGGCTGTCGGCCCACTCCCGCTCGGGGCGGACCCGCACCGCGATCGCACCGTGCTCGCCGGCCCGCTGTTCGATATCCGCCGCCGTCAGTGTCGCTGCGCGCCGGGTGAAGTCCTCGCGGCCGGACGTGCCGGGCAACTCCACGGCGGCCAGCAACCGGGCGCGATGATGCGGATAGTTGGCGTGTGTGCGCACCCATGTGTCCGCAGCCCTGAAGAATCCCGACAACTCTGCGAAGACGTCCGGCTGTTCGCCGTGGAGCCGGAACAGGCGCTCACTCGAGAAGGCCGCGGCGACCCGGGCCGGGTCGACCGTGCCGCCCAGCGGTGTCACGCCGCAGGTGGCCCGCCAGCGGTCCGCCGCCGCGGCGAAGGCCGCCACCGCACCGCCCGCCAGCGCCCAGACCGGCAGCGTCGCAGCCAGATTCGCACCCGGATCGAGCACGGGCAACGGTGTCCCCGGGACGCCGATTCCGGCCTCGTACTCACGGACCAGAGCATCGTAGGTAGCCACGATCCGACTGTATCGCCGGCGCCGGGTCCGACCACGGTGGCCTATCTCACGGCATACTCGATCGGATGACAGCCCAACGACTCACCGGAACCGCCTGGCTGCGCGAACTGAAATCCGCTCCCGGCCCCGCAACCGTGCTGGTCTGCTTCCCGCCCGGCGGCGGTTCGGTCACCGCCTACCGGGCACTGGCCCAGCGCGTCGACTCGGATACCGCCGTGTTCGGCGTGCAGTATCCCGGCCGCCAGGATCGCATCGGCGACGCGCCGGTGACCGAGCTCACCGAGCTGGCCGACCGGGCCGCCACCGACCTGCTGGCCTGGCCGCGGGACGTACGCCTGGCCATCTTCGGGCACAGCATGGGCGCGACCGTCGCCTACGAGGCCGCCCGTCGGGTCGAGGCGGGCGGGCGGGCGCTGACCCACCTGTTCGTGTCCGGCCGTCCCGCACCGGCTTTCGTCGAAACCGCACGCCTGCACGCCGGACCCGACGAGGGCCTCATCGCCGATCTCGAACGCCTGTCGAACGATCCGGCGTCGGTGCGGATCCTGCGCGACGAGCCCGATCTGGCCGAGCTGGTGCTCCCGGCCCTCCGCAGTGACTACCGGGCCGTGGAGACCTACCGGCACGAGCCGGGTCCGTTGCTGCGCGCGCCGATCACCGCACTGGTCAGTTCCGCCGATCCGACCACCTCGGCCGCGCAGGCAGGGGAGTGGAGCGACTACACCGCCGCCGGATTCGACCTCGACACCTTCCCCGGTGGCCATTTCTATCTGGATCTACCCGAAAACCTGCCCGCGATAGCCGATTTGATCACCCGCGCGCTGGCCGCCACGGTTCCGGGGCGCTCGAGTTGAGTGCCCCGCATCCCTGCGGGTAGCTTCCTCCGTTGCGTCTTCGTAGCAGGAGGGGGTTCTCAATTCCCAGAACACAATTCGTCGCCGCTCCGCCCCAGGGCAGTGGTCTGAAGCAGATCAACGGGCCCGCGACGCACTGGATCGCCCAGCTGCAGCGGCAGCGGCGTGACACCACCGGGGCCGCCTTCGAGGACGAGGCGGCCTACGGGCCGCTCTACATCCTGAACATGTTCGGCGACAAGTGGATCATCGCCGGTGGCCCGGAGGCCGCGCAGCGCATCCTGATGAACAAGGACCGGGTGTTCGCCAACGGTCCGGCGTGGGCGCCGCTGCAGGGACCGTTCTTCGACCGGGTCTGGTCCGGCTGGATTTCGACGAGCACCGCAGTCACCGCTCGAGCAGCAGCTTCGGATTCGCCTTGCGCACAGCGGCATCCAGCAGCAGGCCCTTCTCGTCACCGACGTTGACCAGGTTGCTGCGGGTACGGGCGAACTTGTCGATGGCCGCCAGCACGCTCTCCGGATCGCCCTGCTCGGCGTTCGCGAGGACATGGTCGCGTACGGCGGTCTCGCGGCCATCGCCGAATTGACCGGTGCGCGTGAAGTTCCCGAGTCCGCGCACGGTACTGACGACCGTGCGCACCGGATACACCACGCGCTCGAGCAAGTTCGACCCGATCGATGTGCCACCCATTGCTTCCCCTTCGTTCACTGTGACGGCCAGCGCGACTATGCCGGGCTCGAAGCGGTTTCGGCTCCGGGGGTGGGAGAGTCGGGGATCAGGATGGTGCGCAGGATGCGACGCCTCCGGCCCGGCGCGGGGGCATTGGCCAGGCGCGGGGCCACCACGCGGCCCAGATCGCGGACGAAATCGGCGAATTCGGCGTCGTCGAGCCAGAGACCCGCCATGCGGTAGCCGACTCCGTCTCGCAGGTAATCGATATCGCCGCCGTCGAGGTACCGGTCGAAGTCGGCCATGAGCCCGGCGACGAAGCCCATGAGGGCGCGACGGTGATCCTCGGGACTCATGGTGTCGAGCTGGTCGGGGGTGATCTGGGCGGCGCTCAGGCGTAGCCGGTAGGTGCGCTCGACGGTGCCGCGCACACGGCGCTCGGTGACGACGTCGAGGACGCCGGCGGTGACCAGCTTGGCGACATGCCGATAGAGGCTGCCGGGCGGAACATCGTCGAGTTCGGCATTGAGCTCGCTCGTGGTCAGGGTCCGGTCGCCGAGGAATGCCTGCATGATCCGCAGCCGAACCGGGTGCAACAGGAGTTCGACGGATTCCACGGTCTCGACACTAGCATGATTGCTATCGATATTGATAATGTTCGCATATCTGGTAGCAATCACGCGCTCGCGCTGAAGAGAGGAATCGCGGTGTCCAACATTCCGGTAGCCGCACTGGTACCCCTGATCGTGGTGGGGCTCGGCTTCGTCGGCTTCTGCTGGTACGACCTGTCCCGCACGCGGGTGAAATACCTGCCGAAATGGGCGTGGGCGATCATTTGCCTGATCAGCATTCCGCTCGGCGGGATCATCTACCTGATCGTCGGCCGGGACGGTGACACGGTCCGTGGCTGAGCCCCACCTCGAGGTCGCCGATGTGTCGGTGCGCTTCGGCGACTTCCTCGCCCTGGACACCGTGAGCTGGACCGTGGACGGTCCCGGGGTCGTGGGGCTGATCGGACTCAACGGCGCGGGCAAGACCACCCTGATCCGCACCGTACTGGGCCTGCAACCGGCGACCGGCGGCGCCGTGCGGGTGCCGATCGGACTGGATGCCCTCGGATACTGCCCGGACACACCGGGTTTCGAGCCCTGGCTGTCCGCACGGGAGGTCCTCGAACAATCCATGGCCATCGGACCGGTCCGCGGCGCCGGCACATGGTCCGCCGAGGCCGCGCTCGCGGCCGTCGACCTGGAACGGCACGCCCACCGGCGCGCCGGAGGGTTCTCCCGGGGCATGTTGCAGCGCTTGGGAATTGCCGCGGCGCTGGTGCGCGAGCCCGAGGTGCTCATTCTCGACGAACCCACCAGCGCGCTGGATCCCGAAGGCCGTGCCGCCGTGCTGGGGCTGATCCGGGACCTGGGCGATCGGATGACGGTCGTGTTCTCCAGCCACCTGCTCGCCGATGTCGAGGATCTCGCCGACCGGCTGCTGGTCCTGCACAGCGGGCGGGCGGTCTTCGCGGGGGAGACAGCGGAGTTCCTCGATGAGCACACCGCCGCGCCGACCCTTCGGATCGTCATGACCGACGGCCGGATCATCGAGGCCGAGCAGCCGCAGTGGGGCCCGGCCCTGGCGGATGCGTCGGCAAACAGCGGGCGACTCGACGACATCCGCATCACCCGTCCGACCTTGACCGACGCGTTCTTCGCTGCCATCGGGGAGAAGCCATGAACCGCACCGTATTCCGGGTCGAGTGGTACCGGTGGCTGCGCACGCGGCGACTGGTCGCCCTGGTGGCCGCCTTCGTCCTGTTCGGATTCGTATCGCTGCTCGGGGCGAAGTACCTGCCGGACCTGATCGGACACTCATCGGAGATTCGGTTGCTGCGCGTGCCCGACTGGCGAGACGGGTTGCAACAGTACGTGAAGAACGCCGGACTGCTGGTCGCGGCGGTGGCCATGATCCTGGCCGCGCAGGCATGCGCCCTCCGCGATACCGATCCGATCGGGATCTACTACTTCAGCCGGGAGGTCTCTCCGGTACGGCTGTATCTGCCCCGGATCCTGGTCGCCGCGGCAGTGATCGCCGTGGCCGCCTCGATCGGGGCCGCGGTCGCGCTGTACGAGTGCTGGGCGCTATTCGGGTCCTACCCGCTGGGTCCGGCCGTGGGTTCGCTTGCGGTGCAAGCCCTCGCGGTGGTGTCGTTCGCGGTGTTCGCCGCGGCCCTGGCAGCGCGGTTCGGCTCGGCAGGCATCGCCGCCGGGGTCACCGCCGTGGTCTACGTGGGCTGCCTGCTGGTGTCGGCTGTGCCATCGGTGCAGCCCTATCTGCCCACCGCCGCCCTGCAACCGGCCATCGCGGCCGCGAGCTGGTCACCGGCCGACGCGGCGAAATCGCTGCTGGCCCTGCTGATCGCGACGGCACTTGCCCTGACGGCCGCCCTGACCGCACCGATTCGCGCGATCAAGACCGCTGGGTAGTGGTCCGGTGCCGCGACAGCAGATACAGACCCACCCACGACACGACGACACAGATCACCACGAGCACCCGCACCTCCTCCAGGGCGCTGTGGGGATAGAGCACGCCGGTGATGTAGTGGTCGATGAACGGATCTGGACCATCCGGCCAGGTCAGTCGCTAGTTTTCGTCAGCAGCGGGAGGTTTGGGGCCGTCAGCCTGCCTCGATGCCGTTGGTGCCGCCGGTCTCCCGCGCCGAAGAGAGAGGCGCCCGCGGCCTTCAGGTCGTGGGGTTGTGCCTGGGAGTAGATGCTCAGTGACATGGCCGGGTCGTGGCCGTGCCATGCCGCGACGATGTGCACCGGGATTCCGGAGGCGAGCATCAGCGACACGGATGTGTTCCTCAGTCCCGCCAGGCTCCTCGGGATCGGACGTTCCACTGTCTATGCCGCAGTGAAATCCGGTGAGCTACCCGCTATTCGGGTTGGCCGTCGAATGCGGATCCCATCCCGGTGGGTTCGCCAGGCACTGCGGGTCGACGCCGAATCGGACAGCGCACAGTAAGGTTTCCGCTGCCGACACGCGCGACCATGGGTTTGGGGCCGACCAGCCCCGAAACCCAGGACCCTACGCCGCCGGTTTATCTACCACCTTTGAGGAACGCAGCACTAGTTAGCTCAGCGGAGCCAGCCACGAAACCGCGTTGTCCTTGAAGCTCTGCCGCTCGGGAATGAGGCCGCTATGGTCATCGAGCGCCATCATGGTCACGCCCATCATCGTTCCGCCATCGTCGATCGCAGCGACCGTTGCGCCGCACTCACCGCAGAACCCGCGCTTGGTCGCCGGGAATGTATGGAACCACTTGGGTTCTCCGCCCGGCCCGGTCCATTCGAACCCCTCGACGGGGAAGTCCACCCACGCCATCACCGGGCAACCACCCAGCCGCTGGCAATGAGGGCACGAACACAAATGAGGAAAATCGGGGTCTCCAGCTGCGGAGAACCGGATATTGCCACAGAGACAGCCGCCGTTCACATGACTCCCCGTCGTTGCGCACAATGCGTGAATGAGTAAGGCTTCACGTCCATTCGATGCCCGAAGAGGTAGATCACAACGCTGGTGTGCCACCTCAATCAGCCGTCCGCCCCGCCTGGCACCGAGTAGACACGACCACTCTGCCATGCGACCAGCCGCCAGCACCGCCGCACCACGCAAAACGACAGGAACAGCGCTGCTGCGGATCGTGCTGAGTCAGCCACCTGCTGAACGCACTATGCCGAGTTCAGCGCACCATGACAGCACGCGTTGCACCGCACCGGCCTGGCAGGACGACCCGGCGGTACCGGTGGGTTCTCGATCTGCCGGTCAGCCTGCGGGCATGCCGATCTGCTCGCGTTCGAGCCTGCTGCGCAGCTGTGAAAGGGCTTGTGCAACAGCCGATAACGAAGAATCTGGGATATCGCTGTCGAACAACTCGGCCAGCCGTTGGGAGAAGGTTCGCTCCGCTGCCTCTATCAGACGCACCCCGTCGGGGGTCAGTGCGAGTAGCGACGACCGGCGGTCCGACGGGTTCGGTTGTCGCGCTACCCATCCCTGCTTCTCCAAACGGTCGACGCCCTTGCTCATCGCCCCGACGCCCGCGGCGAACTCACGCGCGAGGTCGGCCACCCGGGCGCCCGGGTGGTCACGCAGGAAACACAGAGATTCGAACTGCGAAGTGACGATCCCGTGCTGCTCACGAAGGTGATCGTTGAGTGCGTTGTACAGCCGCGTTTCGCACCGGACGAGGTCGGCGAACAAGCTCGGCAGGTCGACGGAGACTCTCATCGGTGTATATTCCATGGCATCTAGTTTATATGAAGATACTTCTAAGGAAGGTACGTGTGAGCAGGGAACAACGCGCGAAGATCGACGCACTGCTATGCCAGCCACGACCGGCCGGACCTCGATCGGTCGAGGAGATCCGTGCGGGGTTCCGTGCGCTGATGGCGCAGATGAACGTGCCGAGCGAAATACATACTCGGACCACGACACTCGGCCTCCGGCCCGCCGTGCTCGTCGAACCCACCGATACCCCGCGCGGTGGGACGATCCTGTACTTCCACGGCGGCGGCTTCGTCTTCGGTTCACCGCAGACGGCGATGTCGCTGACCGCGAACCTGGTGACCCGCACCGGGTTCCGTGCCTTCTCGCTGGACTACCGGCTGGCGCCCGAACATCCCTTCCCGGCCGCGATCGACGACACCCTCAGCGCCTACCGCGCCCTGCTCGACAGTGGTGAGGACCCCTCGGCCATAGTGTTCGCCGGCGATTCCGCGGGCGGCGGCCTGACCGTCACCACCTGTCTCGCGGCCCGCGACGCCGGCTTGCCGCTGCCCGCCGCGATCGTGGCGTTCTCCCCGGGACTCGACGCCACCCGCAGCGGCGAAAGCATGGACACCAAAGCGGGCATCGACCCGATCTTCACCCGAGACGGCCTCGAATACACCGGCGCCATGTACCTCGCCGGACAGGACCCGCACCAGCCGCTGCTCAGCCCGGCAATCCTCGCCGATCTCACCGGCTTCCCGCCAATGCTGCTGCAGGCAGGCGGCAACGAAATGATCCTCGACGACTCCACCCGCCTGGCCGCCCGTGCACGAGACGCCGGTGTCGATGTCATCCTCGACATCACCGCCGACGTACCCCACGTCTTCCAATCCTTCACCGGCTTGCTCGACGAAGCCGACCAAGCCCTGGACCGCGCCGCACACTTCCTCAGTCAGCACCTCCACGGCAACGCACCATAATGCCGCATACCGCGCTGATCAAACCGGCCAGCGCGGGGCGCCGGCGCCCGGAACCTGGTGCGGTGCAGAACGTCCGCAACTGCCGAGTTGCGTGTACTGGCGGCGATATTGACACGAGGCGGCTGTCGGTCGAGCCACGTAGCCTCTCGGCGTGTCACACATCATGCGGGCCTTTCTGATCGACTGGGCGGACCTCGAGGCTGTTATCGGTTCCAAAGACGAACAACTTCTGGCGCGGCTGTGCAGCGACGAGCGCAGGCGCCAGGACGCTCGGGTGTTTCAGGCGATCATCGAGGGCGGCCCTTTCGATCCGAGCAGCGCGGAAGACTACGTCGATGCTCTGGAGTTCATCTGTGAGGCCATCGGTGGTGAGTTTGTACTCGATGCCGACTTCCGTTTCAGCAATGAGGATTTCGATGAGTACGAGCTAGTCAACGGATTGAACAACGGCAGCATTCTGCCTGTGGCCGAGGGAGGTGGCTGGGGCTCGCGGTGCTGGGAGGCGTGTGCCGAGGAGCTCGAGGAGCTAGAGGATGACGACGAATACGACTACGAAGAGGATGAAGACCCCTACTTGGTGGTGGAGTGCATGCTCGCATCTCGGGAGGCCAAGAAGGACCTGGTCTGCTTCTGGTGATACGCCGGACCTGATCAGGAAAGTGGCATGAGACGCACTATTCTGCCGCATACCGCGCTGACCAGACCGGCCAGCGCGGGGCGCCGGCGCCCGGAACCTGGTGCGATGCAGGACATCTGCTACCCGAATCGAGGCAATTCGAGCCGACCCACGGGTCGGCTGTGAGATTGGGCGATCATTCCGCCCGCGCGTATCGGGCTGCCGTGAGCACCGCGTCCATGTCGATCAGCAGACCCGGGTTCTGCTCCTGCACTTCCAGAAACTCCAACACCACGTCATCGATGGTGGTTCGACGGGCCGAAGCGATCAGCTCGTGCCGGACGTAGCCGCTCAGCGACATCCCGGCGGCACCTGCACGGTGGGTAAAGACGCTCCAGATCTCCGCCGAAAGCTCGTAGTCGTGGATCAATGCCATTGCGTCGGCATCGATCTCGGCGATCGGGTGGCCGGGCCGCTCCGCTGCCAGGAACTCGACGACGGCATCCATCGGTACACGCGTCCTCGCAAGCTGTATTAGCTCCTCGCGGATGTAGGCGACCACAGACAGGCCGGCCGCTCGTGCCCGTCGCCGCAGTACATTCGCCGTCAGTGCGGGCAGGTCGTCTATCACGATCATCGCCATGATGACACCGTAAGCAAGCGCGCCGAGCGGCGACAAGGCCTGACGGCAGACATCCGGATATCCGTCATGCCGCATACCGCGCTGACCGAACCGGCCAGCGCGGGGCGCCGGCGGCCCGAACCCTGGTGCGGTGCAGGACGTCCGCTTCTGCCGATGTCAGTGTCATTGCGGCACAGCGCCAACTTCATGACATAGGGGGTCTTGCTGCGGCAATCGGCAGGGACTTGATGAACCAGCGCCCTGATTCGGGAGCGCCGATGTGGACTCACCTTGCGATCGAATCTCCGTACGCACGTGCCTACGTAGACGGCGACCTCGACGCAGGCACGTGAGCGCAGCGCCAGGCTGTGCGCAACCGCTCAGATCGGTGTCGAGTCACGCAGATCTTCGACGCGGATAGGTTCGTGGTTCGCGAAAACCACTGCCACGCCGTGGGGTTCGCAGATCGGTAATCCGCCCTCGGCGAAGCGCAGGAGCCATTCGATGCTGTCGTAGAAGTTGAGCTGGGGGAGGTCGACCGGGAAGGTCGCCGGATCGAACCGCTCGAATCGACGCACGCCCGCGGGTGTCGAATCGAAGGACACGGGGTCGGCGATCAGCTCGGCGTGGAGGAATCGCAGGCCGAGTAGCAGGTAGCGGTCCAGATCGCCGAGCACGGTCGCGATAAGCGCCGGATCGGCGGATCGCCCTTCTGTGAGAAGGACATTCACCTCGACCGGATTGTCGAACAGGCTGCTGCTGATCACGGTCTGTGGAGACCAGATCGTTTCGCCTTCGGGACCTGGTTGTGCTGCGAACGGTCCGATGCCTGCGATGAACACGACGCCATCGTAGGGACCGCGCCAGGTGGACAGGGCCGACTGGCTCGAACACCTTGCGTTTCCCGACCGCCCCGCATCCTGCGTGGTTCAGATGGATTGCAACGTGGATGTCCCCTGCCGACAGCACGAGGGGCCTACTGCACAGAAATGTCCTCTCCTGCCGCATACCGCGCTGACCGAACCGGCCAGCGCGGCCTAGCTCACGCTCAGCGGCCCGGGGCAGGTGGGTTGTTCTGGGTGTTCGCTCGTGGTCGCTGACCGCGCAGTGCGCTCTCCTCGCGAACAGCCAATACTTGTAGGCAAGCCTCTGGACCGATGACGAGCGGGCAGGCGGTGGTCAGCCGCAGAAGTCCATGACGGTGCCATTCGCGATCGATACTCTTGCTGTTTCGAAGAGGTGGACCCAGGTCTCGCGTTCGCGGTAGAAGGGGTGCGGATTGTCCTGGTAGTCGCCTTGTTCCGCGTAAACGCGGGTGATTTCGGCGTCGGAGAGTATGCCGTCGACGAGGTTGATGCCCAAGTACGGTGCGACGTAGACGAGTTCACGAAGCAAAGCCGGGGTCGATCCGACCAGCCCGCCGTCGATGTCGAGGTCTTCCTCGTACAGCGGCTCGTCGAATTCGATTGGCAGGTAATAGCCTTCGCAATCAGAGTGGCAGATAAGGTGCGAGGAGAGGGTGTAGCCGAGTTCTTCGATGGCTTCGTCGGCTACGCGATGATCCTCCTCGGTCTCGACGAGTTTCAGCGGTTGGTCGGGGTAGGTGCGGGCTCGGGCGTAGGCACTGCGCAGATGGTGCAGGAAGGAGTATGGAATCCCACTTGTGCGGTCTCGCGTGTCTGCCGTGCCCCGCACTGCGGGCCTGGCCAGGGCCGGGAGTCCCTCGATTGCCAGCAGTTCGTTGAGGGCGCGCAATTGGCTGTCCAGGTATTCGAGGAACTCTCGATTGTCGGGGTCGCCATCGCGTTCATTCGCGAAGCCCAGTCCGTCATGTCCTGCCGCCAAACTCATGGTTGCGAAGGTAGTCCGACAGGGTGACATGTTCAGCGCACGAAGGCCTTCACTGCGGTGACTCCGGGCCTGTGTCGGCCGATGATGCCGTGCCTCGACGCGTCGACCCTACCCGGCCCCCAGCCGGCGGTCAGCGCCGTTTGGAAGGCAAGGTTGTGGAACGCGCTATTCTGCCGCATACCGCGCTGACCGAACCGGCCAGTGTCGCTCACCTCGGTCGGTGTGCTCCGCCCCTCCGACAGCCCGGTTCGGTATGTGCGCTTAAGGGCCTGGTTACCGAACACGATGCGTGAGCATGAATCTGGCTCGATCCGGCGGCTATCGTGTCGGCATGAGCGAGCGACGCACAGAGTACTTGGGGCGCCTGTCCGATGGCCGCTACGTCTTCGTCAGCTCTGTGCCCGGCGATCGCTACTACGACACATTCCGGCTGTACCTCGGGACGGCCGATCACATGCGCCCTGTGGAGATCGCAGACGTTAAGCGCTATCGAGACGGCGGTACGACGCGGATCGACACGGCAGCGGGGCAGACGCTGTCTGTGCCTTCGCCTTTCAAACGATCCCCAACGGTCTCCCCTCGCTGGTACTCGATGATCGCTGGAGGCAACCCCTCTGAATCCTCCGACCATGAAACCTTCGAGGTCGAACTACTGGACCCGCTGGGCTACGAAATAACCGAGACGCACGAGGGTGTCAACATCCGCGCGGTGCGTAAAGCTTGAGGGTTGTGCGCTCCTGCTGCTGACCGTGCTGACCGAACCCCCAGCGCGGGGCGGCCGGCGGCGAGACCGACGGCGGCCCAGAGACATCCGCTAGCCGAGTGGCGGATGTCGAAGGTGCAGCGGAATCAGAGGGTCGGTAGCCAGCCGGACTCGGCAGTGGGATCTGGATTCAAAGTTGAGCACGGCCCACATGGCTGCGGTGCCAGCGGTCGATGGCATCGGCCACGAGCTGCGGGTTGTCGGCCATCGGGAAGTGCAGCCCCCAGGGCACGGTGACCCTGGTCAGGCACGGGAACAGACGTCGCCAACGGCGAACGAAGAAGAAGTAGTCGCCGAGTCGGCCGAATACCGTCATCATCGGTCGGCCGGCCAGCGCGGTGACCGTGCTTTCTGCGCGTGTGGTGGTGGCGCGGTCGCGGGTCGCGTCGCGAAACATTCGGTGCAAGAACCGGCGACGGTCGCGGTCGCGCAGACCACGTCGCCACGCAGTCTTACGGGTGCGGTTCCATCGTCTGCCGACACCGAACCTTGTCGCACTCGTCCAGGCGAGCAACCCGAGCCATGCGTTGACCTCCCGCATCAGTTCCGAGCCGAAGAATCGCAGTGCGAGCCACAGCATGCCGCGGGGCCGCCAGCCGAAGGTGTTCATGGCTACCAGTGCGGCCACGCGGTCGACTCGATCGTGTACAGCAGCGAGTGTGGCCAGGCCCCCGAGGTCGTGTACGACCAGTGTCACGGCGTCGAGGTCGAGATGGTCGATGAATGATGTGATCGTGTGCGCGGCCGATGCCACCGTGGCCTCGCCGGGATCGGAGAGTCCCGTTCCAGGCAGATCGAGGGTCACGCACCGGTACCGGTCCTCGAGGTGGCTGATCAGATCAGCCCACAGCAGCGACCAGAGTCCGGCGTGGACCATGAGCAGGACCGGACGGTCGCCGCCGGTATCGGTGTAGACGACGCGGCGCCCGTCGAAATCGAACGCGTACAGCGGGTGGGGCCAATCCTGCGTGGTAAGCCAGTCAGGCCGAGCGGGTTTGGTAGTAAGGGTCATATCTCTAAGGACGTGTCGGCGCGGTCGTGTGTGACGGTCACGCTTCACCAGGCTCATTCGTCGGAGGTATGTATGAGCGACATCATCGAGCAGGCTTGGCACCTGCACCGGCGGCGGGTGCTCGACGTCTCCTACCGCATGCTCGGTACCCTCGTCGACGCCGAAGACGCCGTGCAAGAGACCTTCGCCAGACTCACCCGCCACGGCTGCGAGGGCATCGACGATGTCGAGGGCTGGCTGGTCACCGTTGCGGGCCGAGTTTGCCTCGACCGGCTGCGCGCCGACCGCACCCGGGCCCGCTACGTCGGGCCGTGGCTGCCCGAACCGCTCGTCGAGCCGGCCGGCACCGATCTCGACCCGGCAGATCAGGTCACCCTCGACGACAGCGTGCGCCTGGCGCTTTTGGCGGCGCTGCACGCCCTCAGCCCCGCCGAACGCGTCGCGTTCGTGCTCCACGATGTCTTCGGAGTGAGCTTCGAGGAGATCGCTGGGGTGGTCGGCCGCTCACCGGCCGCGGCCCGGAAGCTGGCCAGTCGTGCTCGAGCCGCGCTGCGCGACAACCCTGAGCCGCGGTTCGAGGTCTCACCAGCACAGGCGCGCGTGGTTGCCGAGAGATTTGCACACGCCTGCACCACCGGCGACCTGGCGGCACTGATGGAGGTACTCGCTCATGACGTGGTCGGCGAATTCGACTCCGGCGGGCGAGTCGCCGGCGCCCCCCTCGGGCCACTGGTCGGCGCCGAGCTGGTCGGCGTCACGCTCGCCAGAACACTGTTCGGAGCGGGCGCCGATTTCCGGGTCGTATCGGTGAACGGCGAGCCAGGGGTGGTCGTGTCACTCGTGGGCCAAGTCATGGTCGTGATCGCGTTGGAGTCCCATGACAACCACGTGGTCGCGATCCGCGGCATCGGCAATCCCGACAAGCTAGCACGCCTCAATGCTCGCTGAAACGAGACATGAGCGCTCTCGAATTCTGCTGACCCTTCCCCGCCTGCCCGGCCCCTCCGGCGCGGCGGAGAACATCCGCACATGCCGCATACCGCGCTGACCGAACCGGCCAACGCGGGGCGCCGGCGGCCGGAACCTGGTGCGGTGCAGAACGTCCGCTAGCCGAATGCAGTGCGCTTCTGGCGTTCCGCGGGTTAGATCCTCCAACCGCTGCTTGCCTACAGAAGTCGACTCAGCTCCAGGGTGAAGACGATCCGAGGCTGTCCTGGCCCGTTGTAGTCCTCAACAACGCGGGCGTCGAAGCCGAGGCTCCGATGAAAGGAGATCGATCCTTGGTTGCCCGGTGAGGTGATGGCCTTGAGCCGCACCGCGCCTTGCTGGTTCGCCGCCGTCGCGAACGCGGTGTAGAGGCGGCGACCCAGGCCAGTCCCTCGAGTATCATCACGCGTCGCGATCAGATGGGCATATGCGATACGCGCTGGGGTGACGAATCCCAAGATGTACCCACGGATTCCGTCGTCGCCCTCCACTGTCAGGCAGGTCTCAGGAAATTCGTGCACCAAAGCAGACACGTGCAGGGAGCGCAAGTCTCTCTCACCCCAGTAGCGACCGTGATTCTCGATCACCCCGCACAAGTCCTGTACGGTCGCCTGCCTGAATGTCTCGTCTGGCTTGCCGAACTTATCCACTCAAGGATGCTTGCACCTCCCCACCCTTCCCCTCTACCGCGAGCAGGACGCGAACACACTGTCTTGCCGCCTTGTGCGTGAAGATCGTGTATTCAGAAGAATTGTCTGACAAGGCTTTACAGCGCGTGGGCATCTGGGCGTGCCAGGATTGGGCACATGACTCCAGTTCCAGAAGGCGCTGCACTTCCCACCGATCCCGCCCAGGAGTACGACTACGACAGCATCGCCGAGAGGTATACCGCCGAGAACGAGGCCAGCCTGCTGAACGCGTATTACGAACGACCCGCGATGCTGGGACTCGCCGGAGACGTAACCGGACGGCGGATTCTCGACGCCGGTTGCGGCTCAGGTCCTCTCTTCACCGAGCTACGCGATCGGGGTGCCATCGTGACCGGAATCGACTCGAGTGCCAGGATGCTGGAGCTCGCTCGGCAGCGGCTGGGCGCCGACGCGGACCTGCGGATCGCTGACCTCGTGAGCCCGCTGCCGTTTTCCGACAACGCATTCGATGACGTCGTCGCCTCGCTAGTGCTGCACTACCTACAGGACTGGGGCCCGACACTGACGGAGTTGCTGCGCGTTCTGAAGCCCGGCGGCCGACTCATCGTCTCGGTCGAGCACCCCTTCGCCATCTGGATCACTGAGTGGAGATATTGTCAAATCCTGTGGATGAGGTTGTTTCAGGCGACTTCCGTTGCGCCTGAACGGCCTCCGTCCTTTGGGGTGATGTCGATGGGTCG
>NZ_JBIWMX010000046.1:0-44143 GCF_044766925.1 Nocardia sp. NPDC101769
AACGAGCAAGCCGCCCTGAAATGCGTCTACCTGGCCATCATGGCCCTCGATCCCACTGGGGCAGGCCAGAAACGGTGGATCACCCGATGGAAAGCGGCGCTGAACGCCTTCGACATCACCTTCGAAGGCCGACTCACCGCCGGACGGAAATAACTCAATCAACCCGAGTTACACCGTTATCTGGACAGACCCGTCTCGGCGGGCGCGAGTGGAAGATCGGCTCGACCCGTGGTGGCCCTCAGCACTGCTGGTCCGAATATGATTGAGTGAGTTGATGTTTCGCGTCGATGCGGTTGGGGATATGTGAGTTGTGTCCCGGTCGCGGCTAGTCGGCGAGGGTCGGCGAACCGGCTTGCAGCGCGGGGAACCGCCTGAGGAGTTTGTCGATCTGACCGCGCACTACCGCAAGTTCAGCATCGAACGACCGGATCTCGGGTGCGGCAGCGGAGGGCATGGACTCACGGCGGCGCGCCAGGGTCAGTGCATGTTGGCGAAGGTCGCCGAGGAAATTGCGGGCCTGGGCGAGCTCGGGGTCATCGTGCATCGGTTCTCACATCTACAGGGGCTGCGCGCATCACAGTGGCGGCACCCGGGTGTGGGAAGTATGTCACGGATTGTCAACCGAACATTCGCCTGCAGTTCAGCAGAAGTCGACTGTGACCAAGCGCACGCTATCGCCGTGACCGGCTCGTTCAGGTCGGCCACTGTCGCGGGTGGTGTACCTGCACTGGTTACAACGAGGTGCTCATGCGGGCGGGGTGTCCCCGAATCGAATTGTGTCTGGGGCGTCCGGAATCCGTGCGAGCAGCGCTATCTGTCGCTGGTGCCCAGCGCTTTTCGAAGGTGGTGAATGGCCAGGCTGATCGCGCTGGTCGATGCCTGCGTCGGACGGAGTGGGTTGAGCATCATGAAGTCGTGGAAGATGCCGTTGAAGCGGACGCTGGTTGTCGGGACTCCTGCCGCTGCCAGTTTCACCGCATACGCTTCTCCTTCGTCCCGGAGTACGTCGTTCTGGTCGACGATCACCAGGGCGGGAGGCAGTCCTGAAAGATCCTCAGGCGTGGCTCGCAAAGGGGAAGCGGTGATCTCGGCACGAGCCGGGTGAATCGGGGATGTAGGCATCCCAGAACCATTTCATCGAGGCGGCCATCAGGTATGGCCCGTCGTCGAACTCGCGATAGCTGTCGGTGTCTTGGCCCGCGTCGGTGACCGGGTAGTACAGCGATTGATGGACGAAGTGCACGTCACCACGCTGCTTGGCCAAAATCGTGACAGCGGCGGTCATATTGCCGCCCACCGAGTCACCCGCGATCTTTCTGCGGGCGATACAGGGCCACGATATCTGCGCGTAGTCGGAGGCGGGTTCCGATTTCTGTGTCGGACAAGCCATCTGCTATCAAGTCGGCGATTCGGCGGTGACGGTCGGTCGGGCCAGGTCGGGGACGGTCGCGCACGCACAGCGCCGAAGGAGTGAATCGGATGAACGACAGCGGAATCGACGACGAGACAACGGATTCGACTCCCCGCCCCCGAATCGCGATCCCGGCGCGGGACACACTGGTCCGGTGCTGGCCCGGGTGCTCGTCGAGGCCGGGTATCCAGTGTCGATCGCGGCATCGGGTGACCCGGTTGACATCGCCCTGATCGTCGATCTACTTGCTCCAGGCGCCTCACCGCGCTGGGCCGAGGACGCCATCGCGGAGGCCGACATCGTGATCCTCGCGCTGCCTTTGTCCCGTTTCACCGATCTGGGACCCGAGGCGTTCGTCGGCAAGATCGTCGTGGACACCATGAACTACTGGCCGCCCACCGACGGCATCCAGCCGATATTCGACCATCCCGAACTCGGCTCGAGCGAGATCGTCGCTCGGCATCTGCCCGGTGCACGAGTTGTCAAAACCCTCAACCACATCGGCTACCACGACCTCGCGGACGCCCGGCGGCCACCAGGTGATCCCGATCGTCTCGCGCTCATGGTCGCCGCGGACGATCCCGCGGCCGCGAAGGCGGTAGCGGAGGTTGTCGAGGACATCGGCTACGACGCTGTTGTACTGCCGACACTGGCCGCCGGGCGGATTCTGCAACCCGGCGGCCCCTACTTCGGCGCGGAACTGCGCCGCGACCAGATCGAAAGAGAGCTCCTGCCATGACCGTTCGCTTTCCCTTGGAATTCGCCCTCGACACCTTCGGTGACCGCATGGGCGACGAGCAGCACCACCCGATCACCCATGCGCAGTCCATCCGCAATGTCGTCGAACAGGCCGAGCTCGCCGAACAGGTCGGCGTGGACGTGTTCGGGATCGGCGAACACCACACCGACGAGTTCCCCATGCCCGCAGGCGATGTCGTGCTCGGCACGATCGCCGCCCGTACCGAGCGGATTCGGCTCGGTTCCGCGGTGACGGTGCTCAGCTCGGACGATCCGGTGCGGGTGTTCCAGCGCTATTCGACGCTGCACGCCTTGTCCAATGGTCGCGCGGAGGTGATCCTGGGCCGGGGTTCGAGCACGGAATCGTTCCCGTTGTTCGGCTACGATCTCGCCGACTACGACACCCTGTTCGAGGAGAAGACGAATCTCTTTGCGGCTCTGCGCGATGGTGGGCCGATCACCTGGCAGGGCACCACCCGGTCGGCGCTGCTCGGGCAGGACATCGTGCCGCACACCGAAACTCCCCTGCGCAGCTGGATCGGTGTCGGTGGCAGCCCGCAGTCGGTGATCCGCGCCGCCCGCTACGGCTTCAACCTCATGCTCGCCATCATCGGCGGCCACCCCGCCCGTTTCGCGCCGTTCTCCCAGCTCTACCGCGAGGCACTGACCAAGTTCGACCGTGAGCAGCTCCCCATCGGCGTGCATGCCCCCGGGCATATCGCCGCCACCGACGAAGAGGCCTTCGAAGAGTTCTATCCCCGATACGAAGAGGTCATGCGCACGGTCGGCCGGTCTCGGGGTTTCCGAGTGCCCACCGCCGAGCAGCTTCGCCGCGACATCGGCCCCGATGGAGCGCTCTACGTCGGCTCACCCGAAACCGTCGCCCACAAGATCGCCACCAACCTCCGGACCCTCGACGCGACCCGCTTCAACCTGAAGTTCAATGTGGGCGCGACGAGCCGAGCGCAGGTCCTGCGCGCCATCGATCTCTACGGCACCAAGGTCATCCCCCGCGTCCGTGAACTCCTCACCGACTGAACGGGTTCCGGCCGATCATCAGCCGATGTGGAAGGCTCCGAGGGCTATTCGTGATCATCGGTGGGGAACCACGCAGCCGCATGATCGGGCAGCGTGACCCGCCAGCTCGAGTCGTCCGCGGTCGTTTCGGCTGTCGCGATAAAGGCTTCTCCGGCAACGGTTTCGAGTAATTGCTTGCCGACTACGGCGTCGAGTTGCTGCGGCCGGTCCGCAAGAAGGAGAAGGCCCGTTTCGGCGAGCTGCTATTGAAGAAGGTCCCCGTTGATACGCGACGTACCCATCGATCGACGCCGCGAGCGCCGGTGCCGGACGTGTCGTCACCGCTTCCTGGTCGGCTCCACCTCCGCCCCGCTATGCCGCCCGGCCGCTATCGCCAGGCCGGTCAGCTGGCGACATTGATGTGCCGGTGGATCGACCCCGGATCGCCGGCCAGGTCGAGCAGGCAGGTGGCCAGGTCATCGCGGCTGATCCGGATGCCGAATGTCACGTTGCGCTCCACGGCCGTTCGGTAGGAACCCTTCGACGGGCTGTCGGTGAGTTGTGGTGCTCGGACGATGGTCCAATCCAGTGCGGTGTCCCGCGTCGCCTGCTCGGCCCCGGCCATATCGTCGAGGCTGTGCCGCAGCAGCGCGCGCAGAATGAGCGGCTTCACTACGAAGCGGGTGAACCAATCATCGCCCGGCCCAGCGATTCTCGCGCTATTGCTGATCAGGATCAGCCGCCGCACGCTGACCGATGCCATGGCCTTGGTGATGGCGAGTGCAGCGTCGGTTGCGACGGATGTCGGGCCCTTGTCCCGCGATCCGATGGTGTCGAGCACCGCGTCGGTGCCGCGGATGGCCGTCGCGATGTCGTTGGGATTCATGACGTCGGCGGTGACCACCCGCAGTCGGGGATGTTCGGCGAGTGCGTGCTGCCCGCGAACAACCGCGGTCACCTCGTGTCCCGCAGCCAGTGCCTGGCGCACGAGGAGTCCACCGGTACGGCCGGTCGCTCCGAAGACCGTGAGTCGCATATCGCGCCCTCCTGGTTGGTGAGTATTTACTAACCTAGGATGGGTGAATACTTACTAACCTGTCAACCGGGAGGATGCGTGGGCACGCGCGACCAGATCCTCGATGCCGCCGCGGAGATCATGCGCAACCGTGGCGTCGTCGAGGCGACGACCAAGGAGATCGCAAAGGCCGCGGGCTACTCCGAAGCCGCGCTCTACAAGCACTTCAGCGATAAGGAGGACCTCATCCTCAACGTCCTCCAACACCGCATGCCCGGCCCCGCCGCCGCCCGGCCCGAGCCGGGTTCGGCCACGGTCGAAGCCAACCTCACCGCCTTCGCACGCGCCGCGCTCACCTTCTATCAGCAGTCACTGCCGCTCCTCGGCGGATTGCTGGCGCAGCCCAAACGAATGGCGGCACACCGCGATTCGATGCGACGGCACGGCGCGGGTCCCGGCCACGCCATCACCGGAATCGCCGCTTACCTGCGCGCCGAGCAGCAACTCGGACGCATCGACGCAGAAGCCGAGGTCGACGCCGCAGCCGCTCTCCTCGACGGCACCTGCTTCCACCAGGCCTTCCTGCGGTTCTACGAGGCGGGTCCCGACGCGATGGCCGCACCCGACGAACTCGCTCGCAGCCTGGCGCGAACGCTGGTCCGCGGGCTCGGATCGGCGAGCGGTGATGGTCGTCGGCAGGAGCGGTAGTCGCCGGGCGGGACGAGTCACCAGGCGGCGGCGAATCGGAAAACAGTTCCTTTGGGTGCGTGTTTTCGTGGATCACGAAGGCGCGACATGTCGGGCCCGATTAGTGAGTCAAGTCGTTCAAGGACGAACGGCTTGCCCTAGTGACGACCGCTTCGGGCGACAAGGTGGATTATCTGCGGTAGTGATGCAACCGCCGGATCTCGGGCAGATGCGCCGCTACCCCCTATTCGGAGAACGATGGTCGACCACCTGCGTTCGGAAGATCATCCGAGTTGCGGGCACCGCGGAAGGTATGGGCCTGAGGTCCCGGCCAGGAGGTCTTCGGGCCCTTTCGTTCGCACGGTCGTCCGGGGATTCTCGACCGTGGGGGAGCTGATATTGCATCTCGTCGAGCGGAGAGCGGAACGATGTGCGCCGACTACAAACGTCGCAATACCCGACACCTGGCCGGGGTGATCGGCCCGGTGGACTACACCGGTTCCACCGGGTACCGACCTCCGCCATGGTTGTATCGGAGGCTGCAACCCATTGCAGCAGCACTCACCTGCGTGGGCCTGAGTCCGGAATATGCCGTCGTTCTGGAGGTTCCGGGACGGCATTCCGGAATCATCCGGCGCACCAACCTGGTTCGTATCGAATACGGCGGACGGCACTACCTGGTATCGCTGGCCGGAGAATCCGAGTGGGTGCGCAACACCCGTGCAGCGGCGGGACATGTGGTGGTCGGGCGTCGTGAACGCTGTGCCGCCACTCTCACCGAAATCCCGGCCGCCGAACGGCCGGAAGTAATCCGTGCCTACCTGACCCGCGCCGGCCGCAAGGCCCGCTCGTGGAGCAGGGCCAGCGAGGCACGGCACTATTTCGGCGTCAGCACCGAACCCTCGGCCGAGGACCTTGCCCGACTTTCGAAACGCTACCCAGTGTTCCGAATCGACTACCAGGCCCCACGCAGCGGCACATGACCTCGGCCGCTGGGGCAAAGGCTTCGCTGTCGTGCGGTCACGGATGTACGGATTCGATTGGTTGCGTGGCTGAAGCTGAGATGCTTCCCTGATTCCGCGGTCTCGCTGACGGCGAGGGCGGGGAATTCTGTTTTTGCGCTATGAAAGCCGATGATGAGAGGCAACAGATCAGTGAGCTTGTTCTCCGTCTCGGCCGCAAGTATTCGCAACTCACCGGCGAGGCCATCAAGGTCGCCGTCGGCGAGGCGCATCGGCGTTTCGCCGGCCGCCCGGTCCGCACCTTCGTGCCGCTGCTGGTGGAGCGCATCGCGGAGCGGACGCTGGCCGCTGACCGTCCGGCCCGCCGATGGGCGAGGATGCCGAAAGAGCACGGGCTCGGGTATTTCTCGCGAAGCTGGAAAAGCACGCGAAGATGGTGGCCAGTCGGCGCGCAGCAGGGGGAGTCGGCAGCTATGACGCTTCGAACGCGGAGCTGAACCACATCGGTGGCCAGATCGTCAAAGTTCTGCGGAAATTCCCTCAGCTGCGACCGGTCGAATCGCGTCCGCCCGCCAGAACTGTGCTCAGCCCCTGGTCGGCAAATGAAGACCACCACCCGCGGAAAGTGATGGTCGCATTCACGCTGGCGCGCAGGCGCTGCGAGACGCCTGTCAGCGGAACCAACCGCTAGGATTGGTGATCCGTGCCTGCTGGCGCGCAGGCGTCTCCAACCGTGTGAAGGAGGACCCATGCCAGGCAGCGCGGCAATCGAGGAGAGTGTCGGGGTCGGCCGCGCAGCACGTGAGGTCGTGCCGCGTCGCACGCTGGCTGAATGGGATCCGTCCCACCGTTCGTATAGCGCGCTGGAGATCCTGTTGTCCCAGCATGCTGAGCGGGACCCCGATCTGCTGCCGATCCGTTACGGTCGGATGAGCGCCTCGCCGTGGACCTATTTGCGTGGCGCCGCGGCGGTGATGGCGGCCGATCTCGCGCTGTCGCCCAATACCGGATTGACCGTGCAGTTGTGTGGTGACGCACATGTGCTCAACTACGGGCTGTGGGCTTCACCCGAACGGAATCTGACGTTCGACCTCCGCGATTTTGACGAGACGCTGCCGGGTCCGTTCGAGTGGGACGTCAAACGATTGGCCGCGAGCCTGGTGGTGTGCGCGCAGGAGAACGCGCTGCCTGACGAAACGGCCGACGCCGCCGTCACCGCCGCGATCAACTCATACCGAACGCATATGCGCGACTACGCAAAGATGTCGGAACTCGACATCTGGTACGACCGCATCGACGCGTCCACGCCGCTGGCCTCACTGGTTCCTCGTGACCGAAAGGAAGTGCGCGCCCTGATCGCGAAACAGGCCAAAAATCGCACCAGCGTCGGCGCATTCCGGAAGATGACCGAGGTCTGCGACGGCCGTCGGCGGATCACCGAGAACCCACCCTTTCGAGCGCATCTGGACCGGCCCGAGAACCGCGACGAAGCGGAGATCGCCCGGCAGGTGTTCGAAACCTACACCGCTTCGGTTCCCGAACAGCTCACCCGGCTGCTCAACCGCTTCACACTGTCGGATGTGGTGCGACAGGTCGTCGGTGTCGGCAGTGTCGGCATGCGCGTGTACCTGCTACTGGCAGAAGGCCGCAGCGGTGAAGCGCCGTTGTTCCTCCAGGTCAAGCAGGCCGGAACCGCGGTGTACGAGCGGCACCTGGGACCGAGTGCGCAGGACAACCACGGGCACCGTGTAGTGCTCGGCCAGCACTTGATGCAGTCGGCGACCGACCTGTTCACCGGGTGGACCCGATTGGAAGGCCATGACTACTACGTCCGGCAGTTCCGCGACATGAAGATCATCCCGGATGGTCGCCAGATCGCGCCCTACCTGACCGAATTCGCCGGTTCTTGCGCGCACGTGTTGGCCAAGGCCCACGCGCGCACAGGCGATCCGGTGGCCATCACCGCCTATATCGGTAGGGGCCATGCCTTTGCCCGCGGAATCGGGGAATTCGCACGCGCATACGCGAAACAAACCCGCGTCGACCACGCCGACCTGGTCGCCGCCATCGCCAGCGGCCAAGTCGAGGCCGCGCCCGGCTGGTGACCCGACGTGGTCCGCCGCGCAGACCGTCAGCCGGACAATTCAACGCCCCGCGAACTCCTCACCGACTGAACGGCTTCCCGCTGGCTACCAGCCAATGCGGAAGGGCCCCTCCGGTCATTGGTGATCATCGGTCGGGAACCACGGGGGCGCATGGTCGGACAGTGGGACCCGCCAGCTCAACTCGTCCGCGGTCGTTTCCGCTGTCGCGAGGAAATCGGCGACCGCGCGGGTGTGCGTCTCATCTCGCCAGGCGATCGACCACGGATAGTAGGGCTGGATTTCCAGGGGCCGGTGAAAAGGTAGACCGACGTCGGCGTATCTCATTGCGTAACTGGCGAACTCGAGCAGATACCCGAGCTCGCGAGCGCGACGCCAGCCGGCCAGACAGTGCCCGAAGGTCCCCGGGTTGCCCAGCCAGTGCAATGCGACGCCGGCCTCGGCTTCGAAGGCCCGCAGGTAGTGGCCGTGTGCGTTGAAGAATCCGGAGCCGGGAGGATCACCGAAGACATCGAGTCTTCGGTCATGCAGCGAGGCTGCGCCCGGCTCGCTCTCATCGGCGGGGTGGCCGACCAGATACATCGGTTCGAGCCGCAACGGCCGATGCAGCCAACCGGTCGGATGCTGGGCAAGCATCGCCGGTGTGATGCGCAGGATGGCGATGTCGAGCCGGTTGTCGAGCAGGGCATCGAGTTGGCGGATGCTGTCGAGCGACCGCTCGACGAGCTGAACCCCGGGATGCCGCGCGCTGAAGGCGTCGGCGACCACCCGGCTCGTCTGCAACTCGAAGATGTGCGCAATCCGAACAACATCCGTGTCGACCGGCGGCCGGCAGATACGCTCGGCGAGTCCCAGCAGATCTTGCGCGTCCGCCAAAACCCTCTGACCCTGTCGGGTCAGCGTGACGTGCCGGGAATCGCGCTCGAACAGGGCAAAGCCGAGTTGGTCCTCGAGCCTGCGGATCTGTTTCGACAGCGCCGGCTGGCTGATGTACAGGCGGCCCGCAGCGCGGCCGAAGTGCAGTTCGTCGGCCACCGCGACGAAATAGCGGAGCGAGCGCAGATCCAGATCCATCAGCATCCACCCTGTCGCCTCGGACCGGCCGTCCCGTCAAGGATGCCAGATCGGTTATCGATCCGGGCCGAACAGCTCTTGGACCGTGACCGCCCCACGGTGGTTGACTACTCGAACATCTGACGCCCTGGAGTGAGCCCACGACGTCATCGTTGCCGGCGCTTGGGAGAAACCATGTCGACACCGTCCCGTCCCGTCGTCTTCATTCACGGACTATGGCTCCATGCGAGCAGTTGGCAACCGTGGATCGAGCTGTTTCACACCGCCGGCTACGACCCGATCGCCCCCGGATGGCCCAACGAACCGGAGACGGTCGATGCCGCCCGCAAAGACCCGGAGGCCGTGGCCGATACCTCGATCGAGCAGGCCACCGCCCACTTCCGCGCGGTGATCGAAGAATTGAGCGCACCGCCGATCATCATCGGGCACTCCTTCGGTGGCTTGATCACCGAGAAGCTCCTGGGCGAGAACCGCGGTGTCGCCGGAGTCGCCATCGACCCCGCCCAGATGAAGGGGGTACTGCCGCTGCCCCTCGGCCAGCTGCGCGCCGGCCTGCCCGCGCTGGGCAACCCCGCCAACCTGCATCGTGCAATCAGCCTGACCCCCAAGGAATTCCGGTTCGGCTTCGGCAATGCACTCACGGAAGCGGAATCCGACGAGCTCTACGAGCGCTGGACGATCCCGTCCCCGGCCCGGCCGCTGTTCCAAGCCGCCGCGGCGAACTTCGTCCTGCACTCCGAGGCGGCGGTGGACACCGCCAACACCGAACGCGGACCGCTGCTGCTCATCTCCGGCCTCGAGGACCACACTGTTCCCGACGTCGTCACACGTTCGAGCCTGAAGCAGTACCGCGATTCCACCGCCGTCACCGAATTGCGGCAGTTCCAGGGCAGAGGCCATTCCCTGACGGTCGACAGCGGGTGGCGCGATGTCGCGGACGCGGTACTCGAATGGTTGTCCGGCCACGGTCTGTAGCGGTCGTTCTGAATGGGAGCTGACATGGATCTGGCGATCGAAGGCGCGCTGGCGGTGGTCACCGGAGCGGGCCGGGGCATAGGCCTGGCCGTGACGACAGCATTGATCGACCACGGTGCACGAGTCGTCGCCGGTTCTCGGTCGACCACCGAGGGGCTGAGGGCGCTAGTCGGCACCGGACGCTTGCATGCCGTCGAGGTCGACCTGTCGACTCCCGAGGGCGCACGCGAACTTGCCACGGCCGCCGAGGATTTCGGGCCAGCCGACATCCTGGTCAACAATGTCGGCGCCGTGACGCCCCGACTCGACGGGTTCCTCTCGATCACCGACGAACAATGGCTCTCGACCCTGACGCTCGATCTCATGGCGGCGGTCCGTACCACCCGGGCGGTACTGCCGGCCATGCTGGCCGCGCACCGCGGCGCGATCGTTACCGTGAGCTCGGTGAACGCCACCCTTCCCGACCCCGGCGTCATGGACTACAGCGCCGCCAAGGCCGCACTGACCAACTTCTGCAAGGCACTGTCGAAAGAGGTTGGCCCGCAGGGCATCCGGGTCAACACCGTCAGTCCCGGACCGGTTGCCACCGACCTGTGGCTGGGCACCGGCGGTGTCGCTGCCACCGTGGCCGCGTCAACCGGCGGCAGTGCATCGTCGGTCGCCGATTCCGTGGCTGCACAGTCCGTCACCGGCCGTTTCACCCGGCCCGATGAAATCGCGGACCTCGTGCTGTTTCTGGCGAGCCCGCGCGCAGCCAATATCACCGGTACGGACGTCGTCATCGACGGAGGACTGATCACGACCACCTAACCCGCCGGGCCGGCTGCGAAGGGGTTCGGTCCGAGTTCGCATACGCCTCGGCGCGGTTCTCGGAGAGGTGCGGGGCCACCCTGCGGCCGCGAGGTGGGTCGTGGAGTTCAGCTCGACCGCGGGTCGCGTGGCGCGGCCCGGAACGGCCGTGTACGCCATGACCAAAACCGGTGTGGTGGCGTTCTCCGAGGCGCTTCGCCAGGAGCTGCAGCCGCAGCGGGTCCGGGTGAGCGTGGTCGAGCCAGGAAATGTGGACACCGAGCTGGCCTCGCACACCCGCGCGGAGTTGCGTTCCGGCGTCGAGGCACAGATCCAGCAGATCGAGCGCATGGTGCCCGAGGACATTGCGCGTGCCGTGGTCTTCATCGTCGCCAGCCCCCGCCGGGTCGCGGTCAATGAGATTCTCGTCCGGGCCGCCGACCAGACCTGGTGACCGCGCCGGGCCAGGCGAGGCCCTGTACCGGATCAAGCGGTCCTGGGCCGGCCGACGGTTTTCTGCGGCCGTCACCGCCGAGCCGGAACCAGCCGCGCGTGGAGCTGGAACAGCGCGCAAAGATAGTGGCCCGTCGGCGCGCAGCAGCGGGAGCGGGCCAGTCATGACGCTTTGAACGCAGAGCTGGACCGCATCGGTCAGGCACCTTTCAGAATCTCGACCATTCGTTCGCCGAGCACGGCGGCAGAGGCTGGGTTCTGGCCGGTGGTCAGGTTGCGGTCCTCGACCATGTAGGGCTCCCAGATCGGGCCGCGGCTGAAATCGACGCCGATCTTCTCCTTCAGGTCGGTTTCGAGTAGCCACGGTGCGATCGCGGCGACGCCCACGGCTTGCTCTTCTTCGTCGGTGAAACAGGTGAGACGAAAACCCGCGAACGGGGACTCGCCTGCGATCCTGGTGGACAAGATCGAGGCCGGAGCGTGACAGACGATGAAAAGCGGGTTGCCCGAGGCCAACTGCTGCGTCAGCAACCGCCCACAGTCGGCGTCGAACGCCAGGTCCGCCATCGGACCGTGCCCGCCCGGCATATACACCGCATCGAAATCCTCAAGACGCACATCTGACAACTGCAACGGCCTCCGCAATGCCTCCGCTTCGCGAATGATCGACTCGAGCCGCAGGGCCCCGTCGATGCCGCCCGCCATCTGAGGACGCAGACTCATCATGTCGGCCGTCGGGATCACACCATTCGGTGTAGCGACGACCACCTGGTGCCTGGCATCGGTGAGGGTCCGATACGGGTTGGCGAACTCCTCGGCCCAGTATCCGGTCGCGTATCGCGAGCCGTCCTTCACCACCCAGTAGCTGGCACCACTGACGATAAAGAGCACCTTTGCCATCGCGAAAGCTCCTCTCGGATCACTCATTCCGTTAGTTGGCAAATATTTCGCAACCGACGCGTAGCGGCGGTTTTGGATAGCGCGATCAGCCGCAATGTGGTCACGACGCCGCACTTCAGGTCCGTTATGAGAACAGTTGCGAGTGTTCGGCTATGTACTGCCCAACCGTCGATGGCGGCTGTCCCGTGATCTTTTCGACGTCGTCGGTGGCCCGGTCGTAGCGTCCAGCGCGGTGCAGCAGTGCCACTGTGGCCAGGTGCTGCTCGACGTGCGCGGGCAGACCTCGGGGCCTGAGCACCTCCTCGACCCAGGTTTCATAGGGGATGTCGGTGCCGCGAATCCGGCGGTGAAGTCCCAGGGTGTACTCGGCGGCCAGGCCATCGATGTCCAGACGCGCCGGACCGGTCAGTTCGTAGACGTCGCCGATGCGGTGGTCGGGATCTACGAGCACTGCGGTAACCGTGCGGGCCACGTCACTGGTGGCTATCGGTGATGTTCGACCCGTTCCGAAGGGGAGGGCCAACACGTTTCGCTCGCGCAGCGACGGTGCCGCGAGTCCGGTGAATATCGGATTGTCCAGGAACACTGTCGGCCTGATGTGCACGACCGGCACACCCGACCAGTTCAAGACCTGCTCGGCGAGATAGTGCAGCCGATGTTGACGAGACTCTCCCACACTGGTCAGTGTCATTTGAGAAACGGTCATCTGGGACATGTTCACGACCACCTCGAGGTGGCCGGATGCCAACGCCGCGGCGCAGACGACCGCCGTTGCCTGCAGGTAGTCCGGCGAGACACCCATCGAAAAGAACATGCGATCGGTACCGGCCATCGCATCGACCACATCGCGTGGGTCGGTCAAGTCTCCGACTACGACGTCAGCGCCGAGTGCGTGTAACGGCTCGGCTCGGGCGTCGTCGTGGTGCACCAGCGCGCGAACGCGATCCCCCCGTTCCCGCAACTGCTCGATCACCTGCCTGCTCACGCCACCGGTGCCACCACCCGCCCCGGTGATCAGGTACAAGGGTGCGCTCATGCTCGCTCCTCACGGTGTGTTTTCCCGGTGCTTGGCAAGGGGTGTGCGGGCGAACCTCTCGAGCATCAGGCCGGACATCAGCAGTACGGAGCTCCGTGGCCGGTGGTTCACCACAAGGCGCTGGGCCTTCCCGGCGGCGTTGAACGTAACCAGGACGATGACATGAATCGGCACGCCGCGGATCGATGAGGTGTAATCCTCGAGAAAGCTGTTCTCGCCGCAGGGGCCTGCGTAGTGGAAGTCTTGGAACTCATATTTCTCGCGGGCGGCAACCACGACTTCATGGACCGACTCCGCACCTTGTATGGCGCCGTCCCACGCCGCGCCTTCCCCTGTTACGTCGTCGGCCAGGTTGTCCAGCCACGCCGGATAGTACGGCTTCCCCATATAAGTCGATGCCATTCCACGCCTCCCGTGAAATCGGTAGCAAGTATTGTCGAGGGCCTCCCGCTGCGGCAGCGAGATCACCCGCGGCGTCCTACCCTGCCACGGCGCTGCACAGCAGTACTGGGTGCTGCGTCAGGCCGGTGCGGCCGTCGATAACGCTGATATCGGAAGGCAATTCGATGTAGACGGGGAGTTTTTCCCGCCAGGCGGTCAGGATGAGCCGGTCGATCTCGATGACCGCATTGTGCGGGGTCAGCCGGGCCTGCGCGGCGGTCACCTGTGCATACGCACCGAGGAAGCGGTCCCAGGTCCCATCGGCCATCGTGTGGTGCATGCCCAGGCCGCGATCGATCGACTCGAGCGGTATCGACCCGCAGATACAGACGACCGGCACATGCTCGCTGTAGGAGCCTGCGACACCATTGATTGCGCTCAACGCGCCGACAGCGTTGGTCACCGCCAGCGCACCCATGCCGTTCAGCCGCGCATAGCCGTCCGCCGCATATGACGCGGCCAGCTCACTGGTCTTGCCGACCCAGGTCAGCGCGCCGCCATCGTGGAGCTGCAGCAGCAGCTCCAGGTTGAAGTCGCCCGGGACGCCGAAAAGATGGCCGACGCCGGCCTCCTCGAGACGTCGGAGCAGGAACTCCCCGATCTTCATCCACCGGCTCGGACTGGGCATCGCGCATACCTCCGATCTCTGGTGTCAGGACACGGGCCGCGTCAGCGCCGGTCCCGTCCGGGCACACATCTCGGTCCACCGCACCGCTCGGCAAGTCTCGCTGGAATAACTGTAGCTAACCTGTCGCAAATCTATTGTCTGTGGCGGATAACTGTGGCGACCGGAACCCTCGTCTACTTCCGTGACCCGAAAATCCTTGGCGGAGCGGCGGCAGCGAAACACGAATTGACTTGTTCGCCATAGCTTTTCGCGTCATCGGGATCTGCGCACCTTCGGCCGAGTAGACCTGGATGGCATCGCCGACGAGCTCACCGGCCGTCCTCGGCAAACCCTCGGACTCGACACGCCATCAGATGCGGCGTCAGCCGCGAGACCGTCCACAACCGCCTCCACGCCAAGCCCGCGCTACCCGCCGGCCGGGCGCGCGCTGCCCGACGTCGCCGCCGAGGGCTTGCCAGCGTCCGCGTCGGCGACGGGACGCGACCCTTCCAAGACGATCCGGTACGCGTCCGGACGGAGCCGCGGCGGCTTCGTTCGCAACCGCCCGTGAGTTCGGCGACCAGCCACACCGAGCGCAGGGGATCATTTCATTCGGTTGCCGACGTCCTTGCCGGCGGACTCCTGATAGATGTCGGCGTAGGTCCGTGAGTCCTTTATCAGGTCGTCACAGAAAGCCGCGACGTCATTGCCGATGAGTCCCACGACTCCCTTGCCGGCCGCGACGCCTTCCTCGAAGAAATCGAGAATTCCCGAGAGCAAGTTTCCTTCGACCAGCTCGACTGGCCCGATTTTGAAATAGTATTTTTGAATCTCCTTGTAGACGATCTGGTAATCGGGTGGGAGCGTCTTGACCCGCGCCATGTGCGCCCGCCACTCCCTCTTGCCTTCGATGATGTCGCGGATGCTCACTTTATCCTCCTAGCCGGCCGAGTTTCTTGGCGACGTTGTTGTTCAGCTGCTCGCGCCACTTGTCGCGATAACTCTTGGATCCTTCTTCGCCGGCGATCGCCGCACAGAATCCTTTGACGTCGTCGCCCAGTGCCTCGCGGACACTCTGGCCATCCGACGCTGTTTCCTCCAGCAGCCCCAGGGCGCCGTCGAGAATCGGCATCAAGTTGCGACCCGTGAAGCCCGAGTACGGCGAGAGATGGATCTTGATCTCTTCCCACGCCGCTTGATACTCGGCCGGGAGGACCCTGGCTCGACCGTCGAAGGCCTTGTATTCCCTGGTGAGATCGCTGCCGGTAATTGTCTCCCAGAAGTTCATTTCCCACTTCCCTTGAGCTCATTGATGCGCGCTGAGACGTATTCCCATTTTTGCCAGAATGTCGCGAGTTCTTTGCGTCCCGCGTCGTTGAGTGTGTAGAACTTGCGCGGGGGACCGACTTCGGAAGGTCGTTTCGAAACATCGACCAGACCGTTTCTCTCCAGCCGCACCAGTATGGCGTAGACCGTCCCTTCGATGACGTCCGCGAAACCGAGTTCATTCAGCCGCCGCGTGATGGCGTATCCGTATGTCTCCTGGGTGTCGATGATCTCGAGGACACACCCTTCGAGCGTCCCCTTCAGCATCTCCGTCAAGTTGTCCGTAGCCGCCTCCTTGGTCATCGGACCGCACTATTCAGTGGTACTGACTACCACTAGACTGTAGCACATAGTAGTGACCCTTGCTCGGGCGCTACTCAATGCTCGAGTGGCACCGAAAGTCCTTCGGCGACAAAGGCTTCCTGGGCGGCAGCCCCTGATCACGACCAGCACCGAGGTCGCGCGCGGTCAGCGTGATGGCCGCCGGCTCTATGCCCGCGCAGCGCCGTGATCGAGGAAGTCAGCACCAAGATGACCGCGGTGTTGATCCTGGAAGATCGCCATCGCCGCCTCGCACTGTGCCAGGGCGGCAACGAAATTGGTCCGAGCGATGGCGTAGTTGGCTTGCGCGTGTCCGGTCCCGATCGCGCTGCCCCCGCTGATCCCGGCATTGACGACGCGATCGTGGCGCGCATGGACGCCCGGCTCGACGTGTACCGGATCCTCGGGCTGAAAGAGGGTGAGGCGCATGTCATCCGGAATGCGGGCGGGGTGATCACCGATGACGAGGTGCGGTCGCTGGCGATCAGTCAGCGGTTGCTCGGCACGACGGAGATCATCCTGATCCACCACACCGACTGCGGCACGCTGACTTTCACCGACGATCAGTTCGAGCGCGCCATCCAAGACGAGGTCGGGGTCGGGCCCGCCTGGTCCGCGGAAGCCTTCCCCGATCTCGACGAGGATGTGCGGCAGTCGATTCGGCGCATCGAGAACAGCCCCTTCCTCACGAAGACGACCTCGCTGCGCGGCTTCGTCTTCGACATCGCCACGGGCAAGCTCATCGAGGTCGTCTCCTGACCTCCCAGGGGAGTCCCGTCCGTCGTTTCCCTCGCTGAGGTTGTCAGGCGGCGGACGGGTTTTCGAGGACGATGGCGACTCCTTGACCGGATCCGATGCAGACCCCGATTGCGCCGTAGCGCGCATTGCGTTCCCGCAGTTCGGTGGCCAGGGTCAGGACGTAGCGCGCGCCGGTGGCGCCGAACGGGTGACCGATCGCCACCGCGCCGCCGTTCGGTGTCAGCTTCTCGTCGGGGATGGTGAAACCGCCCAGCTGGTTGGGCAGTTCACGCAGCACGCCCAGGGCTTGCGCGCTGAATGCCTCGTGTACCTCCCACACGTCGATTTGTTCGGGTGTCAGGCCCGCGCGTTGGATCGCCAGGGGCAGCGCCCACGCCGGAGCCAGACCCATGAACAACGGATCGATCCCGTACACCGCGGACGACACCACCCGCGCCAGCGGTTCGACGCCGAGTTCGGCTGCTCGTTCACCCGAAGCCAGCACCAGTGCGCTGGCTCCGTCGGTCAGGGGAGTCGAGTTCCCGGCCGTCATCTGCGTCGTCCCCGGCTGCGGGGGCAGCGCCGCCAACAGTTCGGCCGTCGTGTCGTCCCGGATGAATTCATCGTGCTCGAACAGGCGGGCGGGGGTCTTCCTGGTCGCGGCGATCTCGACCGGCATGATCTCCTTGGCCAGCCGTCCGGAGTCCCTGGCCGCCTTGGCATTTCGCTGCGTCCGGAGCGCGAACGCGTCGATCTCCTCGCGGGTCAGCCCATAGCGGTCGGCGACGTTTTGTGCCGTCTCGATCATTCCGATGTAGGCATTGCGTGCCAGCAGCGCCGGATTGGCCGGACCGCCCGCACCCGCCCACATGGTGTCGAGCAGGATGACCGGGCCACGGGGCCCGAACGGGGAGTCGCCCTTCATGTACGCCCATCCCGACCGCGACATCGACTCGACGCCGCAGGCGATCCCGACGCCCAGGTCCCCCGCTTTGATCGCGTGCGCGATATTGATGGTGGCGCTCAGGGACGACCCGCAGA
This sequence comes from Nocardia sp. NPDC101769, assembly GCF_044766925.1. NCBI lineage: Bacteria > Bacillati > Actinomycetota > Actinomycetes > Mycobacteriales > Nocardiaceae > Nocardia > Nocardia sp. NPDC101769. The sequence goes on from NZ_JBIWMX010000046.1 coordinate 17,634, forward strand.
ACCGGTTGATCGTCGCCCCGGCCACCGTGTCGGGGAATCCCGCCGCCAGCGCCGCCCACCGCGCGACGTCACCCATCCCTTCGTGGGCCGGATTGACGCAGCCCGCGACAATGTCCTCGATCTGATCGAGACCCACGCCGACGCGCTCGCACGCGCCCTTCATAGTCATCCCCAGCAGGTCGTCGGCCCGAATGTGCGACAGCGAACCACCGTATCGGGCGAATGGGGTCCGGACACCACCGAGCACGAACGCTTCCGTCATCACGATCTCCTTCGAGAGTGTCCTCAAGGTTTCAACGAGCCAGCCGTCGTTGCCGCTTCCGATCTTGCCTCGATTCCGAGGAAATCCGCGACACCAGTGGCACACTCGACGACGTCCGAGACCACCGGTCTTCGAGACTGGGCTGGATCCGCGGTGTAAACAACCGTCCGCAGCGACCCGAGCGGCACTCGCTACCAACGCATCCTCACCGTGCCGTTCGGTGCGAAGGTTTCCCTGCCCGCTCCGGTGGACGGATGAACCAGGTGTTAACGGTCGAGTTGGGCTTGGAAGACGGCCCGGTTGAAATACGCGCGCGCCTCGCGAATGAGCCCGTCCTCGCCAAGGTCGTAGACGTTGATCCCCGACCAGTTCACCGGCGTGCCGGTGGCCGTGATGGCCGCGCCGCTCCAGGACACGGCGACCGAGTCGCCCACAGTGTGCGCCTCGCGCGGGGTCAGCCCCAGGAAGGGACTGAAGTTCGGCAGCACCGACGCGATGAACTCGCGGATCGCCGGACGGCCGACGATCGGGGGCTGCCCGACCGGATCGTGGAAGACGCCATCGGTGGCGAACGACTCGGCCCAGGCATCGGCGTCACCGGACTGGGAGGCGGTGAAGAACTGCATCACGGCGGCGGGCATCGCAGGCATGGTCATTCGGGTTTCTCCTTCACTGGTGGTTCTCGATGGACATTCGGGAAAGACGTTGACGCTCATCCGGTTACGGCCGTGTGATGGCGGCGGTCGTAGCGCCGGGCGAAGGGCAGGACGGCCAATCCCGCGACCGCGAGCACGGCTTGCAGGCCGCAGACACCGAGCCATCCGAGGCTGCCGTAGCAGGCCGCGGCCGCGGCCGCGCAGATCGCACCGCTGAGGAAGACCGCGACCATGTAGACGGTGTTGGCGCGGCTGCGGGCATCGGGGAGGTAGGCGAAAATGCGGGCCTGATTGGCGATCTGGCTCCACTGCGCCGCGACGTTGACCGCGATGATCGCAACGATCATGAACGCCAACAGGTTTCGCCCGAGCGCGTACGCGCCCGCCGATACCAAGGTCAGGACCAGGGCGGTGCCGATGATCGGCAGGGCGCCGCGCCGGTCGATGAACCGACCCGCCCACGGCGCGGCGAACGCGCCCGCCAACCCGAGCACACCGAACAGACCCGCGGCCGCGGTCCCGAAGTGATAGGGCGCGTGGGTGAGAACCAGCACCAGGGAGGTCCAGGTGGCGTTGTAGGCACCGAACAGACTCGCGTGCAGCAGGCACGACTGCCGCAGCGCCGGTTCGCTGCGCAACAGTCGCGGCAGTGACGCCAGCAACTGCCCGTATCCGAGCGTGCTGGTGCGGGCGGGTTCGCGCGGCACCAGGGCCACGGTCAGCACTCCCGACGCCGCGGTCAACGCGGCGGCGAGCAGGTAGACCGCGCGCCAGCCCAACGCCTCGCCGACCGCGCCGCCGATCACGCGGGAGCCGATGATGCCGGTCATCAATCCGATCTGGACCCCGGCCACGACCGACGCCCGGCGCGTCGGCGGTGCGAGCTCGGCGGCCAGCGGCACCAGCACCTGCGGCACCACGGTGAACCCGCCCGCCAGCGCCGCGGCCGCCGCCAACAGCGACAGGCTCGGCGCGACCGCGCCCAGCAGCAGCGCCAGCACCGTCGCGGTCAACATCCCGGTCAGCAACGGCCGCCGGCGACGCACGTCACCCAACGGCACCAGAAACAGGATTCCCGCCGCGTAGCCGAACTGCGCGCAGGTCACCACCAAACCGGCCGACGACGGTGCGACATCGAGCGAGCGGGCGAACAACGTCAGAAGCGGTTGCGCCAGATACACATTCGCCACGGTCACGCCGCTGCAGATCGCCATCACGGCGAACAGCAGCGGGCGCACCGGAAGCCCGGCAGCAGCGGGGAGCGGGGGATTCGGCGGCGTTCGGGTTGTGGTCATCACAATCTCCATGAGCGATCGAACTAGTTGGTTCGGATGCTAGGGGTGTGCGGCGATCGATGTCAAACGAACTGGTTCGTTACCATTGCTGACGTGGCATACGACTCAGCGGCAACCAAAGAACGCATCCTCACCGCCGCGGCGGCCGAGTTCGCCGCACACGGCGTCGCCGGTGCTCGCGTCGACCGCATCGCCGCGACCGCCAAGGCCAACAAGCGCGCCATCTACGATTACTTCGGCGACAAGAAAGCGCTGTTCGCGGCCGTGCTGGAACAGTTGATGACCGACCTGGCCCAAGCCGTCCCGCCCGGCGACGAGAAAGACCTCGGGACCTATGCCGGTGCCCTGTTCGACTACCACCGCGCCCACCCCGAAACCTTGCGGCTGTTGCTGTGGGAAGCACTCGAAATGGGCGAGGACCCAGTACCCGACGAACAGGCACGCACCCAGCACTACCTCGACAAGATCAGCGCCGCTGAACAGGCGGCGGCGACCGACAACAGCGACCCGAAAGCGCTGCTGTTCTTCACCCTGGGCCTGGTCGGATGGAGCCTGGCCATGCCACAACTGCGGCGGATGATCCTCGGCCCCGACTACACACTCGACAAAATGCGTGCGTCCATCTCCTCGGCCGTCCAGGCACTCGCCGACGCCCCAAGCGATTCCACCGAGTAGGACCCCACTCGCCTGACATCCGGCGAGGCGGGCGGCAATATCTGGGGAAATCTGCTGTCCGCCAGTGTGTTTGCTCTCGTGTCCACCATCGGGGAGATCTTCGTGTCCGCTAACAGTCGAGCGCCGGATCTCCGACGATTTCGACCTCGGATGTGGCGCGGGCGTCGACTTCCGCGTCGGCTCGCCAACAGTGCCCACACCAGCATCCCCGCCAGGAAGAGCCCGCTCCCGATCCGGATCTCGGTTCGGCTGTAGTCGGGAACGGTGTCGGAGTGTCCGGCGGCCTGATGCGTATGCCGGTGGTGCGGACGGCGAGTGCACCGGCACACACCGCCGCCGGCGCGCAAACGCTGTCGCCTTGGGTTTGGTTTGGGCTGCGCTCGGTCCACAAGAGCTGCTCGGCGGCCGTCTCGAACGAGGTCATCAAGCGACGGAGCACGAATTCGCCAGCATGATCGAACTACTGCGCTAACGACGTCCGGCGGGGCTCGCCCGCGCGGTGAGCGTCTGCATCTCGTCGGCTGTCTCGCGTATGAACCGGGATAGTTCGCGGTCACCGTCCTGGCGGGTCCACCGCCCGAAGGCGGTGTGCAGCACTGCTATTCCCGCCTGACCGGCCAGCTCCGCCGTGGTGTCGGCCGCGCCCCGGTTGCGCAGTGCGCCCGCGATGGCCGCGGCCAGGGTGGCGCTTTTGATCAATTCCCGTTCCCGGAGCTCGGGATTGGCATCGACGACCACCTGCCGTTGCAGCACCAGCGGCCGTCTCGGTTCGAAGACCTCGGCCGCGATCTCCTCGAGCGCGCACACCACCGCGGCCCAGGGCGTGGCGTCGGCGGGGGCTGCGCCGACCTTGCTGATCAGCAGGTCCCGCAGTAATTGCGAGCCGCCGAACAGCACCTCGCGCTTGTCGGCGAAGTGGCGGAAGAAGGTGCGTTCGGTCAGTCCGGCGCGGGCGGCGATCTCGGTGACCGTGGTGCTGTCGAATCCGTGCTCACGAAACAGCTCCAGGGCCGCCGCCTCCAGGCGGCCGCGTGCATTGGGTTCCCAGCGGCTCATGGCTCGATGCTACAGAGGGTGATGACAGGCGCTGACATAAAGGCGTACTGTGATGTCAGGAACTGACATCACAGTTGTTGTCTACCCGTCCACCTGGAGTGATTCCCATGCGCATATTTCTCACCGGTGCGTCCGGCCATCTCGGATCCGCCGTCGTCCCCGCGCTGCAGGCCGCCGGTCACCAGATCGCCGGTCTGGCCCGTTCCGACGCCGCGGCCGCCGTGCTGCAAGCCCGCGGTGTCGAGGTCGTCCGCGGCGACCTGACCGATCTCGACATCCTCGCCGCGGGCGCAGCGGCCGCCGACGGCGTCGTGCACCTGGCCTACGACCATGAGGCCATGGTCGCCGGCGATATCGCAGGCGCGGCAGCGACGGATCTGCGCGCCGCCGAGGCCATCGGGGACGCGTTGGCCGGCAGCGGCAAGCCGTTCACCGCTGCCTCCGGGACTCTGCTGCTGGCATCTCTGGGCCTGGACAGGCCCGGGTTGGAAACCGATGTGGCAGTAGAGAGTTCGCCGCGTGTGGCGACCGAGAACCTGATCATCGGGCTGGCGGGGCGGGGAGTCCGGTCGTCGATGGTGCGGCTGCCCCCGATCGTGCACAGTCACCTCGACCATCACGGCTTCGCTCATGTCCTCATCGGCGTCGCCCGCCGCACGGGCGTGGCCGGGTATCTCGGCGACGGTGCGAACCGCTGGCCCGCCTGCCATACCCTGGACGCGGCCGAATTGTTCCGCTTGGCCCTCGAATCCGCACCCGCGGGCACCCGCCTGCACGCTGTCGGCGACGAAGGCATCCCGTTCCGGGAGATCGCGGAGACGATCGGCCGACGCCTCGGACTCCCCACCGCCCCCATCGACCCCGACCAGGCCGCCGAGCACTTCGGCTTCCTGAGTTTCATTGCGGGCGTGGACAATCCGACCGCGAACGCGCTCACCCGGGAGATCATGAGCTGGAAACCCACCCATCCCGGTCTGATCGAGGATCTGGAGAACGGCCACTACCTCGACGCGGCCTGAGGCGTCGAATTCATCTGCCAGGGCGTGCGGTGCGGCTTCGAATTGATGGGGATGCAAGGAGAACAGACGGTCGCCGACCGCAATCCCGGTCGGTGTCGTCGAGAAGCGCCGCGCTCCTCGTCACGTGTCGGTGTACCTGGACTACGACACCGCCGACCTCAGGCTGTTGTTCACGCGGCAGTGCCGTCGGGAACGCTCCTGACGGCACTGCACAATGTCGCGGCCTTCCGAGCGGCCGCAACATGGCAGGTCAGCAAAGCGGGAATGGTAGGTGTTTGCTGACCCATCACCAATGGTAATTCCGGACGCACTCCGCGCGGTGGGCCAAGTTCAAGCAGAGCGGCGGGCTGTCGGTGCAGCACTGGCGGCCGACGTCCCAGAGCGTCTGACGAACCCGAACACCTCCTTGGTCGCGACCACGTACCTGAACGCGCTTCGAGCAACGGCGTGCCCGTGGCCCAGCCGGTGACGGTGTCGGCGCGCTCGGGCCGGATCCACAGGAAACGTCGAACAAGCCTGGTCCAGGCACAGAACGAAGAGGGGAGACAGCCATTTAGCTCGGGAACTCATCGACTGTTGATCGGCCGATACGGGTATGCCCGCGGGTATTTCTACCGCTGTGCGCGTGCCTCCACTCGTTGAGGATCGGCCGGTGTCAGTTGTAGGTCGTGCTGCTGAAGGATCGATGTTGCGCCATGCAGAAAACCGGGGTCGTGCACCCATCCAATGCTGTTCGAGCTGTGCCCAGCGCTCGGCCGGTGTTGGTGTCCGGGCTGGATGTGAGTCGTGTTCCGCTGAGCCGGACCTGCAGGTAGCAGCGTCAGCGCTGACCGTGCAGCGGTTGTACCGGGCCAGTCTCGGCACCAGAATTGCCGATCCGCTGTTGCGTGGCACGGTCGGGCTCGGGTTGGCGACGTGGGCGCGTGTTGCCGACCACGGTCGGTTCGAGCACCTGCTGCGGCTCGGCGGCTTGCTCGATCTTCCGGTCGTGGCGCTCGCTGCTCCGAAGGGCACCAAGCGCCGGATGGTGCGATTCGAGAAGTTCCGGGCGGAATGGTTGTGGCAGGACGATCGTGATCCGCAGCATCGGCGGGACTCGGCGTTGCTGTATTTCCATGGTGGCGGGTTCATCTGTGGCGGGTTGAACACTCACCGGCGGATGGTCGCCAAGATCGCGCAGGCCAGCGGGATGCCCGCGTTCAGTGTCGATTATCGGCAGTTGCCCAAGGCGCATCTGACCGAAACGCTCGACGATGCGGTCGAATCGTATCGGTATCTGCTGGAGCAGGGCTTCCGGGCCGAGCGCATCATCGTGTCCGGGGACTCGGCCGGCGGCGGGCTCGCTTTCCGGCTCGCGCTGGCGACTCGTGAGCGCGGGCTGCCGATGCCCGGCGGCATCTCCGCGATCGCACCGTGGGCCGATCTGGACTCGACCGTGCGCGACGCCCACCCGAATCGGCATCACGATTCGTATATTCCGGCCCAGGCTCTGGAGGTCATCGCACGCCGGGGCTTTGCCGCTAACGGCGAACTCGACCCTGCATGGTCTCCGGTCAACAGTGATTTCACCGGCCTGCCACCGGTCCTGATCCAGGTCGGCTCCACCGAATGCCTGCTACCCGACTCGCAGATGCTGGCCCGCCGTTGCGCCGAAGCTCGGGTACCGACGCTGCTGCAGATCTGGGACCGTGCCTCCCATGTCCACCATATGGGCGCGGATCTGCTTTCCGATGCCCGCGCGGCGATCGATCACCTCGGCCAGTTCCACCAGCGGCTGATGACCGGCGCGATGTCATCGACCCCACTTCCCGACGCTGGCTGAATATCGCGGATGACGTGGAGCGATACCCCTCGCCATCGACCTCACGAAGGCAACCGGCACGTCGCTCGGCATCGTCGGGGTCCGGTGGTTTTCGCCGAAAATCGGGGAAGAAATGCTGTAATCCCTTGGCTCGCAGCATATTAGAAGTACTTCCGGAATGCGAGGTTGGTGGTAACAATTGCGCCACCTGGTACATGAAGACTGGTCGGAAGCATGGTTCATCAGCCGGGTCGACGCCCCACTGCGCGGCGTGCTTGCGAGATCCGCCCCCTCGGGGCCGACGCCGCGCCGCATTCGAAGAGATCCTCACCGCCCACCTCGCCCGGATCGGGGCCGCAATTCCCTGACGCGGAGGCGCGTCGGAGCCGTCCGCTCAAATCTGCGAAATCCGCCGCTTGAAACGCCGTCGACCGACACGCCGTTCGGGCGATGCACATTCTGACGCTCAGAATCCGCACCGAAAATCACTGATACGCCTAATCGGTTGTGCAGCAAGGCTATTGGATGAAGGAACGCGGTGCTCGACTGGCCAGTTGAGCGAAATCCGGCGCTGAGCGGAGACAGTGAGAGAGAACCGACTGTTCTTCCTCGCCTGAAGCATGAACATGGTTGCGGTGCTGGTGGTTTCATGCGCGGCTGTGCGTGATGAGGGTGTGGGCGAGTACGGCCGTTTCCCTGCGGCACCCTGAAAAACGTGGCGGCACCGAGCGGCATGTGGGGTCGCAGGTATCTTCGCTTCGGTCTAGATATATTGATATATAGTCAGGTAGCTTGAAGCGTGGCCACGCGGGCCATGCCGGATCGGAAGGACCTCATGTCGACATCAGTATCTGCCGAAGCCACAACCCAATTCGTGGACGTTGGCGGTGAGGGCATCGCCTATCGATCGCTCGGCGCCGCGAGCGCGGCGCCGCTGGTGCTGACCCAGCGTTTCCGGGGAACGATGGATCACTGGGATCCCGAACTGCTCGATGACCTCGCGTCCGAGCGTCAGGTGATCGTGTTCGACAGCCCGGGGATCGGCGCGTCCGGTGGTACGGCGCGCGACTCGATTCCCGCGATGGCGGACGCGGCCGCCGGGTTCATGGCCGCGCTCGGGATCGCTCGATACGACGTGTTGGGCTGGTCGATGGGCGGCGGTGTGGCGCAATGGTTGGCGCTGAAATACCCCGAATCGGTGCGCAGACTCGTGCTGGCCGGGTGCGGTCCGGGCGCGGTGCCGGACGCACCCAAGGCTCCGGCGAAGGTGTGGCAGGTGGCGGGCAAGGACGTCAATGACGACGAGGATTTTCTCTACCTCTTCTACCCCGAAACCGGCGAAGCGCGCGCGGCGGGCCTCGCGTCGCTGCGCCGGCTGGATCGGCGTCTGCTCGCGTCGAGGTCAGTGGTCAGGGTCGACGCGGTGAAGGCGCAGCAGGCCGCGATCGCCGCGTATGCCTCCGGGGTCGACTCGGCGCTGCCGCACCTCTCCGAGATCACCGCGCCTACCTTGGCCGCCAACGGAATTCACGATGTCATGGTCTCCTCCTACGAGGCATACGTTCTCGCGCAACGGATCCCGAACGCCTACCTGGCGCTCTATCCGCACAGTGGGCACGCGTTCCACTTCCAGCACGCTCACCTGTTCGGCCGCCACGTCCGGGAATTCCTGCGGTGACAACGATGGTGAATCGGAATTCTGTCGGCTCCCTCTCGTATCTCGACGCCGGTCCCTCCGACGGGCCGTTGATCGTCTTCGTTCATGGTTGGCCCGCGAGCGCACGGACGTGGCAGGCGCAACTCGACTACTTCGCCGCCCGGGGGTTCAGAGTGGTGGCTCCGGATATGCGCGGGTATGGGGATTCGGCGATTCCGGTCGATCCGACCGCCTACGCGCAGCGTCATCTCGTCGGCGACATGGTGGCCCTGCTCGCTCATCTGGGGCGTGATCGGGCGATCTGGGTCGGTCACGACTGGGGGAGCGCGACGGTGTGGAGTCTGGCGGCGCACCATCCGGGCGTCTGCTCCGGCGTGGTCAGCCTGTCGGTGCCGTATCGCACTCTCGAGCGCGGGATCGACAACATGCTGCGCTACGTCAACCGCGACATCTATCCCGAAAACCGTTACCCGGATGCCCAATTCGACTACATGCGGTACTACGAGAAGCATTCCGACCACGTGACGGCGCTGTTCGACGCCGACCCCGGGCGCACGCTGAAGGTGTTCTATCGCAGCGGAAACCCTGACGATGCCGGTAAACCCGGTGTCACCTCGACGGTGACCCGTGGCGGCGGCTGGTTCGGCGGCGCCGGAGCCGTCCCGGACCTCCCGCTCGACGAACGGGTGCTCGATGCGGAGCTATTCGACGAAATGCACGCTTCGTTCGTCCGCAACGGCTTCTCCGGCGCTTCGGCCTACTACCTCAATCACGCCGACAATCTCGCCTACAGCGATGCCTCGCCCGCCGACGGCAACCTCGAGGTAGCGGCCTTGTTCATCGGAGCGCGCTACGACACGGTCGCCGACACCGCGCAATCGGCCCTGGCGCACCCGATGCGCGAGCACTGCCGCAACCTCACCGAGGTCATGCTCGACGCCGGGCACTGGGTCGGGCTCGAGCGCCCACGGGAGGTCAATGCTGCTATCGAACAATGGATTTCGACCTCGACGTGAGCGGGCCGCGGACGTGAGACGCGGTGCAGTGCGGGAACTTTCATCCGGCGTTCTGCTGTCGGTCGGTGATGCGGAGGGGTGCGCCGACGCTGTGTAGGTGCTTCAGGGCCTCGCGGTAGGAGGAGATCAGTCCCGTCTCGTGGTAGGGCACGCTGATTTCGGAACAGTAGTCACGGACGATCACCTGGGCGTGACGCAGGTTCGGACTCGGCATGCTCGGGAACAAGTGATGTTCGATCTGGTAGTTGAGTCCACCGAGGGCAACGTCGGTCAACACGCCGCCCCGCACGTTGCGGGAGGTCAGCACCTGTCGACGTAGGAAGTCGGGACGGTCATCTCCGGTCAGAGTCGGCATGCCCTTGTGGTTCGGGGCGAAGATGCAGCCCATGTACAGGCCGAACAGCGCTTGGTGGACAGCGAGGAACGCGATGGCTTTGTCAGGGGACAACACCGCGAACAATGCTGCCAGATAGGCGATGAAGTGGCCGAACAGCAGCGCGCCCTCCAACCCGCGGTGTTTGACCGATCGATTCTTCAGCGCACGGACACCGGCCACGTGCAGGTTCAGGCCCTCCAGCAGCAGCAGCGGGAAGAACAGGAAGGCTTGCGCTCTCGCGATGAGGCGAGGCAGGCCGCGACTGGCCCGCGCCTGCCGCTGGGACCAGACCAGAATGTCGGGCGCGACATCGGGATCGAGTTCTTCGTGGTTCGGGTTGGCGTGATGCCGGGTGTGCTTGTCCTGCCACCAGCCGTACCCCAGGCCGATACCGGCGTTGCCGACGATCCGGCCCACGACCTCCGTCGGCCGCCGTAGCCGGAAGACCTGGCGGTGCGCGACATCATGCATGACGAGGGCGACCTGAGCGGACGTCACGGCCATGAACGCCGCGACCATGAGCGTCCACCACGAGTCGCCGAGCAGGACGAACGCCACCCAACCCGCCGCGAACGCGATCCCGACGAGGCCGAGCCGGACCGTGTAGTAGAGGGGACGCCGGTTCATCAGTCCCGCGTCGGTAACCCGGCGCAACAGGGACGCGTAATCCCCATCGGTGCCGCGACGCGATGATCGTCGAACCGACTCGGGGACCGAGGCTGATGTTGTCATGAATCTTCCTGAGAGCTGAGTCGGAGATGCCAACTTCGAACTGCTCGGCATGCCGAGGGCGGGAGTGACGATTCGAAGCTATCGACCGGATTCTCGTTCGAGGTAATACCTTGGTATGACACGGAATCGGACTGCGGTGTGATGGCGGGCCGCGTACCCGACTGCCCCGTCGACGACGGTATGGCCGAAGACGAGTTCCGGGGATTGAGCACGGTCCAGTGACTTTTCTCGAAGGGGGCGCAGGTCTATCACGAAAGCCGTTTCCTCGCAATGGGTTTGGTGTGCACGCCCTGCTTGGAGTGACTTTCCCCGCCATATGCACCTCACGGGCCGAGCGAAGGTGAAGGCCGAGCCGTGCACGCGCCGGCCAGTCGCTGCCGGTTCGCCATCAGACCGGCCATGAGGCGGGCCTCCTTCGACTGTGAAAACGCTGGCCAAGTGTCGTAACCACCAGCAGTAGCGACGTTCACCCTCGACTCTTCCACCCAGATCACGGCCATCGCCCCCGCCCTCCCGGCCGGGACGGTGCAGGTCACCGTCACCGACTCGGGTGGAGTCAGCAACGGCGTGTCCAGGCGGTACCGCCGAATCGCACGGTGGTGGGCGTGAAGGTGAACCCGGTTCCGGTGATTACGACGCTGTTGCCCCCGTTAGTCGGGCCCGCTGTCGGAGACAGGGATGTGATGGTAGGCATGATGATCGCCGCCTTACTGCTGTGGTGATGATTCCTACCGCTGCACCGGGCGGTTGCCCGACACCTGTGGTGTGGCCCGCTATCTCCAGTAATGCCCCGGATCGGTTACCGGGCAACGCGTCTGGCGGTCCGTTTTCGTTCGCTTTCGTCCGGTTCCGGATTCCTGCCCAGGTGTCGCAGACGCAGCCCGGCCCACAACCCTTGCGCTCCTGCGGTTTTCCGATCAGCGACCTCGAACGCCACCGAATCGCTGAGCAGTTGCGGCGTCCTCTGGAACCCGAACCGTCAACAAACGCAAAACCATCCATGATCACTTGCGTATGTGTCCCAACGGTACAGATTCCGCTACCGCTGTTTCTTTACAAGATCACGCGTCGAGGGCCTTCTACCGTTCCCGGCGGCGGTCGGGTCCGAGCACGGGACGGTGTTCCAGGGCGTAGATCCGGCGCGCGCGAGTAGGGAGGGCGGTAAGGATCGTGTCATGTACCGCAATTGTCCAGGTTCGAGCACCACGATCTCGCGTTCGGGCAGCCAGCCTGTCCTTCCGGCGGTAGGGATCCGGAAAACGAACAAAACGGACCAGCAAAGGGGTTGCCGGGTCACCGGTTCGGGTCGTTAATGAAAGAAGCGGGCCGCCAGAGCAATCCAGGATCATCACCCGGACAGAGCAAACGAGCAGAAGGCTGTCATGCCTATTTCACCCGGTCTTCAAGTTGGGGCACCGTTCGCCCGCCGCAGCGGTGATGTTCGGGTGGTGGGCCGGGGTCCGCGATGTAGCGAACTCACACAAGCAGAAAGGACGGCCCAGATGCCATCCAAGAATGCCCGGGTGAAAGGCGGTCGAGTTCGATGACTTTGTATGGGGTGGATATCTCGAACTGGCAGGCTGGTATCAGCATCCCGGGGGTCGCGGCTGCGGGTTTCTCGTGGGTCGAGGCCAAGGTGTCCGAGGGTGATTACCTGCAAGATCCGGCGTGGCCCGGATTCCTGGCCTCCGCGCAGAGGATCGGGTTGCCGATCATCGGCTATCACTACGCCATGGCCGACTGCGGCCCGGTGGCGCAGGTGCGGGCGTGGCTGGCCAACAATGGTGGTGCGGTCGTGATGATCGATTTCGAGGGTGGTGGGGGTGATATCGGCGATTTCTGGGCATTGGTGCGGGCTTTCGATGATGCGGGGGTGAAGGTTGTGCTTTCGTATCTGCCGCAATGGTATTGGGAGCAGATCGGGTCTCCTGATCTGTCGCAGGTGCCCGGGCTTGTCGCGTCGATGTATCCGGGTGGCGGCGGTGATGCCCGCGACCTGTATGCCGCTGCTGGTGGCGATTGCGGCCAGGGGTGGACACCCTACGGGGATGCGCAACCGCTGATCTGGCAGTTCAGCGATCAAGCCTCTGTCGCCGGGATGAGCGTGGACGCCAACGCATTCCGCGGCGACATCGACGACCTCACCGCATTGATCGGAGACGACATGACACCACAGCAAGCCCAGCAATTGCAAGACATCTGGGACCAGTTACGCGGTCCGGACGGTCAGGGCTGGCCGCAGCTGGGCCGCGACAGCGAAGGCCAGAACCTCACGCCCGTCGATGCGCTTGCCGGGCTCATCGAGACTGTCAACGGTTTGGTTGCCGATGTGCGAGCACTGAAGGGAGCCACCAGCAATGAGCCTGGGTAGATATCAGCAGGCGATGGTGACCGTCCTGGGTGAGGTGATCACCTTCGGTACGGCAGCGACGACGCTGTTGCTGACGGTGCAGCAGCAGTGGCATCCGGCGGCGGCCGTGGTCGCGGTCATGCTGGGCGTGCTGGGGATCGCCAAGACTCTGTACGTGGCACTGACCGGTCACCCTGCGCCGAGCCTGTCCATCGGTACCGTTACTACCGGCGAGACGGCCGCCGCGCAGATCCGTGGCGATGCTCCGCGTCACGTGCTCGATCTCGTGCTACCGCACACCATGCCCGAGCCCAAGGCATGAGCCGCCGCCGGCGTACGTTGGTGAAGTCGATCACACGGTTGTCCTCGGCAGACCGCAGGCCACCACAGGCCGGCCGGGGACAACACGCGCCCTCCCGGGCTTAAACGGTGATACCGAATGCGCCGGTGGGGACGCTGGCGACCAAGGCGGGGCTGCCGCCGGTGGTCGGTGCCGACACCACCCGCAGGTTGCCGCTGTCGGTGATGAACAGGGTGTTGCCGGCAACGGTGACATCGACAGGGCCGCTCAGGCCGGTCGTCACCAGTGGGGTTATCGGGCCGCCGGTTGTCGGCACCGACACCACCCTGTTGGCACCGAATTCGGCGATGAACAGGGTGTTACCGACGCGGGCCAGACCCATGGGCTGATTCAGGCCGGTCACCACGGCGGTCGCCGTGCCGCCGGTGGCCGGCATCGAATACACCGTGCCGGGGTTGCCGCCATCGGTGGCAAAGACAACCGCGGGGACATAGGTGTAGGGCAGCGGGTTGCTCGTGTCGTCCAGATTCGCGCTGACGGTGACGTTCACCGTGCCCGTCCCCGGCGGGGCGATGGCCGTGATCTGGGTGTCGGAGTCGATGGTGAATGTGGTTGCCGTGCCGCCGAACGTCACGGTCAACGGACCGACACCGCTGAACCCGGAGCCGGTGATCACCACAGAATTGCCACCAGCCGCAGCGCCGGAATCGGGTGTGAGCGAGGTAAGGACAGGGGCCATGGGTCCGCCTCCAGACGGTAACAACGGTTGAAGGGTTGCACTGCAAGCGATGTCGATCTTGATGCGACGCGCTTTCTCCAGTAACCCTCCAGCGCAGGCACTTCGGCAACGGATCCACAGTTCGTTTTGGTTCGGTTTCGTCCGGTGTCGACCGATCCCGTGTGCGGACCGCTGTCTACATCACCATCGTCGAGCCACCGCACTCACGACCGGGCGATGCGCCACCGGTGTGGATACCTGTATACGACTTGACCATTGAGCCGCGTAGCGGCGTGCCACGGGCGTGCGGCCCCGCCCTCGATGTGGAGCAGCACCAGCACGGTATCGCTGAGGGCGGCGATCCGCCACGGGCACAAGCCGACTCGCCGCAGCGCCTCGACTCGTGGTTTCTCGGCAACCCGCCGTGCATTCAGGGCCGATCGCCTGGCGTGTGATGACTTCCACGTCAACGCCGTAGGTACTCGAGCGGGACTTTCACTCGACGCTGCCACCCCATTCCGTTTCACTGCAAAGGGTTTGGCGTCCCTTTCATTCCGATGCCCAGAGCCCAGCTCAGGTTCCGCCGAGCACCCGACATCTCAGCGACTGGGATGGTGCTCGAGATCCAGGTGGATCGCAAAAATGCTGGGGCGCAAGAGGTTACAGGCAGAGAAGACGCAGTGTCCATGTCTTCGACACCCGGCGAGAATCCGAAAACGAACGAAGACGGACCGGCAGTGGCATTCTCAGCGACCGGTCTGAGGGGCGTTACTGGAGTGAGCGGGCCACCACAAGTGTCGGGCAACCGCCCGGTGCTGCAGAAGAAACCGATCACCACAGCAACAAGGAGGCAGTCATGCCTACTATCACGTCCCTCTCGCCGAGCTCGGGGCCCGCTACGGGGAATAACCCTGTCACGATCACCGGCTCGGGGTTCAGTAATGTCGGCCCGTTGACCGTACGGTTCGGTACCACGGCAACCACGTTCACCATCGACTCCAACACCCAGATCACGGCCGTCGCCCCGCCGGGGACGGGCACGGTGAACGTCACCGTGGCCGCCCTGCTGGACGGCACCAGCAACCCGCTGCCCTACACCTATGCCCCGGTTCCGACCCTGACCAGCATCGCTCCCAACGCAGGTCCGGTGACCGGTGGGACGACGGTCGTGCTGACCGGGACGAATCTGACCGGTGCGACGGCGGTGAGTTTCGGTGGGACACCGGCGACCTCGTTCGTCGTGAACTCCGCCACCCAGATCACCGCCGTCGCTCCGGCCCATTCCGCTGGGACTGTGCTGGTCACTGTCACCACCCCAGTGGCAACCAGCAACTTTGTTCTCTACACCTTTGCTGCGGTGCCCACCCTCACGGCGGTGGTGCCGAACGTGGGACCGGTGACCGGCGGGACCACGGTCGTGCTCACCGGAACAGCCTTGACCGGTGCGACGGCGGTGAGTTTCGGTGGGACACCGGCGACCTCGTTCTTCGTGAACTCCGCCACGCAGATCACCGCCGTCGTCCCCGCAGGAGCGGCCGGGACGGTGCAGGTCACCGTCACCACGGCAGGTGGGACCAGTAACGGGGTCTCCTTCACCTATGTCGCGGTGCCCACCCTCACGACATTGGTGCCCAATGTCGGTCCGGTGACCGGTGGCACGACGGTCGTGCTGACCGGGACGAATCTGACCGGTGCGACGGCGGTGAGTTTCGGTGGGACACCGGCGACCTCGTTCGTCGTCAACTCCGCCACCCAGATCACCGCCGTCGCCCCCGCAGGAGCGGCCGGGACCGTGCTGGTCACCGTCACCACCGCCGCCGGAACCAGTAACGGGGTTTCCTTCACCTACGTCGCGGTGCCCACCCTCACGACAGTGGTGCCCAACACAGGTCCGGTGACTGGCGGCACGACGGTCGTGCTCACCGGAACAGGTCTGACGGGCGCGACGTCGGTGAGTTTCGGTGGGACACCGGCTACTTCGTTCACCGTCAACTCCGCCACCCAGATCACCGCCGTCGCACCCGCAGGAGCGGCCGGGACGGTGCAAATCACCGTCACCACGGCAGGCGGGACCAGTAACGGGGTCTCCTTCACCTACGTCGCGGTGCCCACCCTCACGGCAGTGGTGCCCAACGTCGGTCTGGTGGCCGGCGGGACCACCGTCGTGCTGACCGGCACGGCCCTCACTGGTGCCACGGCGGTGAGTTTCGGTGGGACACCGGCGACCTCGTTCGTCGTGAACTCCGCCACCCAGATCACCGCCGTCGCTCCGGCCGGGACTGCGGGGACGGTGCTGGTCACCGTCACCACCGCCGGCGGGACCAGTAACGGGGTCTCCTTCACTTACGTCGCAGTGCCCACCCTCACGGCAGTGGTGCCGAACGTGGGACCGGTGACCGGCGGGACAACGGTCGTGCTCACCGGAACAGGTCTGACCGGTGCGACCGCGGTGAGTTTCGGTGGGACACCGGCGACCTCGTTCGTCGTGAACTCCGCCACCCAGATCACCGCCGTCGCACCTGCAGGAGCGGCCGGGACGGTGCAAATCACCGTCACCACCGCCGGCGGGACCAGTAACGGGGTCTCCTTCACCTTCGTCGCGGTGCCCACCCTGATTACGGTGGTGCCCAATGTCGGTCCGGTGACGGGTGGCACGACGGTCGTGCTGACCGGGACGAATCTGACGGGCACGACGGCGGTGAGTTTCGGTGGGACACCGGCGGTCTCGTTCGTCGTGAACTCCGCCACCCAGATCACCGCCATCGCTCCGGCCGGGACGGCGGGGACGGTGGTGGTCACCGTCACCACCGCGGGCGGAACCAGTAACGGTGTCGCGTTCACCTACGTCGCAGTGCCGACCCTGACCGCCATCGCCCCCAGCGCAGGTCCGGTGACCGGCGGGACGACCGTCGTGCTCACCGGGACAGCCTTGACCGGTGCGACGGCGGTGAGTTTTGGTGGGACACCGGCGACCTCGTTCGTCGTCAACTCCGCCACCCAGATCACCGCGGTCACCCCGGTAGGAGCGGCGGGGCCCGTGCTGGTCACCGTCACCACCGCCGGCGGCACCAGCAACGGGGTCGCATTCATCTACGCCGCGGTGCCCATCCTGACCGCGGTGGTGCCGAACGTCGGGCCGGTGGCCGGCGGAACCATCGTCGTGCTCACCGGGACAGGGCTCAGCGGCGCGACCGGGGTGAGTTTCGGTGGGACACCGGCGGTCTCGTTCGTCGTCGACTCCGCCACCCAGATCACCGCCATCGCTCCGGCCGGGACGGCGGGAACGGTGCTGGTCACCGTCACCACCGCCGGCGGCACCAGCAACGGGGTCGCGTTCACCTACGTGGCGGCGCCCGCCCTGACCGCCATCGCCCCCAGCACCGGGCCGGTGGCCGGCGGGACGACCGTCGTGCTGACCGGAACGGGTCTGACGGGCGCGACTGCGGTGAGTTTCGGTGGTACAGCGGCGACCTCGTTCGTCGTGAACTCCGCCACCCAGATCACCGCGGTCACCCCGGCCGGGACGGCGGGGACGGTGCTGGTCACCGTCACCACCGCGGGCGGAACCGTCGACGGCGTCTCCTTCACCTATGCGGCGGTGCCCATCCTGACCGCGGTGGTGCCGAACGTCGGGCTGGTGGCCGGCGGGACGACCGTCGTGCTCACCGGGACGGGCTTGTCCGGCGCGACCGGGGTGAGTTTCGGTGGTACACCGGCGACCTCGTTCGTCGTCGACTCCGCCACCCAGATCACCGCGGTCGCTCCGGCCGGGACGGCGGGGACGGTGGTGGTCACCGTCACCACCGCGGGCGGAACCAGCAACGGTGTCGCGTTCACCTACGTCGCGGTGCCCACCCTCACGGCATTGGTGCCCAACACAGGTCCGGTGGCCGGCGGGACGACCGTCGTGCTGACCGGAACGGGTCTGACGGGCGCGACTGCGGTGAATTTCGGTGGTACAGCGGCGACCTCGTTCGTCGTGAACTCCGCCACCCAGATCACCGCGGTCACCCCGGCAGGGACCGCCGGCACGGTGCTGGTCACCGTCACCACCGCCGGCGGAACCGTCAACGGCGTCTCCTTCACCTATGCGGCGGTGCCCACCCTCACGACGGTGGTGCCGAACGTAGGGTCGGTGGCCGGCGGCACGACCATCGTGCTCACCGGGACAGGGCTCAGCGGAGCGACCGGAGTCAGTTTCGGTGGCACACCGGCAACCTCGTTCGTCGTGAACTCCGCCACCCAGATCACCGCCGTCACCCCGGTCGGGACCGCCGGGACCGTACTGGCCACCGTCACCACCGCGGGCGGAACCAGTAACGGTGTCTCCTACACCTACGTCTGACAATTGGAGTGACTGGGCCGTCGGTGGGCAAATGCCTGCCGACGGCCCAGCCGCGTCCCGGTCGACGGTGTGCACGCCAGCCGGTGAAGGTGACACACCGGTGTGTCCGGCAGTTCCACAACGGACGCGCCGGCGGGCGGAACAATCAGTACGACAAAGCCACCGACCATGAGAGGACTCCGCTATGGGATCTGATTCGTCGAAGTCCGGCTCCCCCATCGAATTCATCTTGGCGCCGTACGACGGCACGTTCAGCAGAACACTGGATGGCAATAAGCCGCTGGTCATGGAGGGCGACCACGTCAGCACTGGAACGGTCGTGTGCGTCATCGAACCAGACCCAATCGAAATGGGAGATGTGCTGATCGAAGTTGAAAGCGACACGGACGGAACGATCGTGGACTTCCTTGTCCAGAACATGGGCAAGGTCAGCAGCGGTCAGCCACTGATCAGGATTCGCAAATCCTGATCGGTCCCGCCGACCGCCGCAGCGATGACGCGCCAAATCACGCCAGTCCACCATCCGGCCTCCCTTACTCGGGTCCCCGGCGAGGACTCGCCCATGGTCACCCTGCGCTGGGCGTGATGGGCGCTTCACCGAATTCGGACGCGCCCTCATCCTAGGGTTCGAGTAGGCGATCGAGAACTGCGCGCTGTGCGGTGCGCCAACGGCTCGCTCCGGTAAGGCTCGGTAACGGCCACGAATCCCGCGTGTTGTGGACGCCGCTCGGTCCGCCCGCCGTTCCTCCTCTACGACGGTTTGTCGGGACTGTCCCGGTGGCGAAATACCGGCGGACGGAGCCGATTCCTTTGCGATGTGCCCTGGGTCTGTACATCCGTGCCCGTGCATTGCAGAGAGGACCAACACATGAGCGTGCGACTCGACAGTGTCGTTCGCGAGCTGATCGACGGCCCGCACTCGGCGGTACTTGCCACCACCAACGCCGACGGCAGACCACAATCATCGGTCATCTTCGTCAAATACGACGGCGACGCGATCGTCTTCAGCACGATCAAGGGTCGGCTGAAAACCCGCAATATGGCGCGCGATCCGCGGGTCAGCCTGTTGGTGCTCAGCACGGCCAACGGCCGGTACGCCGAGATTCGCGGCCGCGTCGAGATCAGCGACGACCCGAAAAAGACGCTGCTGACCGAGATGTACAACGAGTACATGGACAGCGCAACGCCGCCCGCGGAGCCAGAGGCCGAGCGTCTGATCGTGCGGATCACACCCGAGAAGCTCTATCACTGGCCCCCGTTGCCCAACGCCTGAGCGGCACGATCGTCTCCGGCGTCGGGTTGGCCTCGGCCCGTGCCGATCTCGGACACGTACTTGTAGATCGTGGACCGAGAGACCCTGAGCAGCCGGGCGATCGAGAACACCGAGTCGTCGGGGCGGGTGAGCATCGCGCGGGCCTGGCGGATCTGCTCGGCGGTCATGGCCGGCGGGCTGCCCAGGCGTTGCCTGCGGGCGCGGGCGGCGGCCAGGCCTTCGTGGGTGCCGTCGACGATCAGTTCGCGGATGAACTCGGCCAGCGCGGCGAAGACGTGGAAGATCAGGCGCCCGCCGGGGGTGGTGGTGTCGAGCGCTGCGTGCAGGGACCGGAATCCGATGCCGCGCTTGCGGAGTCCGGCGACGATCGTGATCAGGTCACTGCAGGGAGCGGCCGAGCCGATCGAGCGCGGGCACGACCAGGGTGTCGCCGGGCCGCAGGTAGTCCGGGCACTTCGAGAGTTCCTCGCGTTCGACGTTCTTGCCAGGCTTCTTGTCGGAGAACACCTTCTGGCAACCCGCCTCGCGCAGAGCGAGCAGCTGGCGGTCGAGCAGCTGGCCGGTGGTCGAGACCCGCGCGTAGCCGACGAGCGCGCCGCCTCCGCCGATCGGGTCGAGGGCATCACCGTCGAGAACGAGCGCCGGCGCCGCGGCGAAGGTGTCGGTCATGGCCGTGACCGTACGAGAAAGGTCCGACAGGACTTGTTGGACACCAAGGGTTTTCGACACGTTCTTCCGACACGTGCTCGATCGAGTCGACCGGGGTCTTCACCCCAGGGGGGTGACGTGTCGTAAATCGATGGGTTCCCAACACCACGGCACCCGATCGTGAATCGGCGGGATTGTGGTTCGGATGCCGTGTCGAAAAGGGTGTTGCGAAGGCGGGGAGTCGGGCTATGCGGGGAGCCGGCCTGCTGCTCGAGGTTGATGAAGGCCGAGCAACTGGTGGTGAACCGTTCCTGCCGCTACTGGGCGAAGCACGTGCTGCCGAGGTTGACCCCGGCGCCGCCGACCTGCACGGTGGTGGTCGCACGTGCCTGGTCACCGACGGTGAACAGGGCCGTGATGACGTGGGTTCCGGTCGTGGACGGTGTCCAGGCCAGCGAGGCGGTGTTGCCGGAGACCTGGAGGTTCTGGTTGCCGCGAATCGGGTAGTTGTTGTCGATGAAGGTGATCTGGTAGGCGTCCTCGTCCACGGTGGCCGAGACCTGGTACGTGCAGCCTGTGCCGTAGCCGCCGCCCAGACCGGGGGCGACGGTGACCGCGGTGATGGTGTGCGCGGCGGCCTGCGGTGCGGCGACGACCAATCCGGCTGTGACGGAGGCGAAGACAGCAATCGGGGCGAGGCGGTGCGCGGCATTCGACATAAGTGACTCCTTCAGTTGATGCGGACTTCGGTGCGATAGAACGGCTTTCATATAACCCGGACAGCCGCTGACGTCACGGTCATGGACACTGTCCGACGACGCTGACAACACGCTGGCAGCACCCGCCAGTGGGGCCTCAGCGAGCGACAGAATCGGCCTGTCACCGGCGGAGGCCATAGACGACGCCGCGGCTTTTTCGAACGTCTTTCCATGCCGATTCCAGTGCGTCGAGCCGCACCGGCTGCTTCGAGCAGCGCGCGGCCGACCACCGGAACCGCCGAGCTGGGAGAACCCACTTACGGGCCGGAGGTGGGTGTCCTGTCGATGCCCAGCGTGGCAATCAGATCTTCGTGCAGTTCGAACCAAACTCGGTGGGCGGAATCGTGTGTGGTGCCGGTGACCATCTCGGGATTGTCGGCGGCCAGGGAGAGAGCCGCGGCGAACCGTGTGTCGTAACCGGAGAACCGGGCGAGTCGTTCGGTGAGCTGAATCGTCAACGGAACCAATTCCTCTGCGAGGTTTTGCAGTTCGGCCAGGATCTGCGAGTCGCGCTGCGCGTCCCCGTGGTCGTTGTCGTGCATGCTGCCGTCGGGAAGGATGGTCAGCTGCCAGGCGGTGCATGCCTGCACCAACCGGGTGTTGAGCGGGAGAAACATGCGATAGACGTCTTCCACCAACGCTTTTGCCCCGCACTCGGCAAGCTCGTCGGCGAGTAGCCGCTCGTTCTCCCCACGCCCGCTCGCTGTGAGCGACCACCCCGCGTCCGCCCCGAAACGGAAGCGGCCGATCCAGCCACACTCCCGGAAGTTCCGCACGTGCGATTCGGCGAGGCCGAGAGGCATTCGGTATCTGTCGGCCGCCGCCTGCGTATCCACGAACCCGCCGAGGCGGATTGCGTGCAACGCGAGCAATGAACTGCATGAAACGTGCGTCATCGCGGACTTGCCTTTCGTGTCGAGCTGCCATGCCTGGTGAAGCGACATCAACGTTGGGTTGAGCGAACGGCATGAACGTGTCCATTGGTTCCATCGACCGAGATAATCCGATGATTCGCCAGGGCCTCCATCGCCCCCTCGGCAGCCACCACGGCTGGAATCCCGCACTCGCGGGCGACGATTGCCGCATGGGACAGAATTCCCCCGGTTTCGGTCACCACCGCGGCGGCAAGGCCGAATAGCACTGTCCACGACGGATCGGTCGTGTGGCAGACGATGACATCGCCAGGCCGAACCGCGTCGAAGTCGTCAACACTGTGCACCAGCCGGACCGGACCGGCGACAACACCTCGGCTGGCCGGGGCGCCGGTGGCAATCGGCGCTTCTGGCGTCATGGTTCCTCCCGTGCGCCGCGCGAAAACCATCACGATTCGGCTCCTCGCAGCCGCGTGGTAGCCACATGGCGCTTGGCGACGCGCGTCGAGAATTGTTTCTGCGCGGCCTGTCTGGAGACACCGAGGCGGGTACCGATTTCCGCCCAGGACATGCCTGCGTGCCGGGCCCGGTCGACGAAACAGTCGAGCAGCTGATCGGCCACCCGCAACCAGTGCGCAGCGAGAATCACCCCTGCCACCAATTGATTCATGCAGCTATCGGGGTGGGCGCGCTCGATCGCGGCTATCACATCGCCCAGTGGCACCTGTCGAACCATGGGTCAACTAGTAGTTGACGATTGACTTGAGGTCAACTACTAGTTGACGACATGGCGATAGTTCGTGGATGGCTTTCGCTGACAGCACATCGATCCAGGAGTCGCAATGGAAGCTTTCGAGAGCGCTGCGCACCAGCACCCCAAGGCATCGGGCAGGCGGGCGATGGTCGTCGGCGCCGGCATCGCCGGTTTGGCCGCCGCGTTGCGGCTGCATCAGCACGGCTGGGACGTCGTCGTGGTCGAACGCGCGCCGAGTCGTCGCAGTAGCGGCTACCTGGTGAACCTGCACGGACCCGGATATGCCGCCGCTGAGCGGCTCGGGCTGGTACCGGCGCTGACTCCGCGTGATATCGGGTTCTTCACCTCGGTCCTCGTCCACGCCGACGGCCGGGAGAAGCTCAGGATTCCAGCCGCTGTCACCGAGGCTGCCGTCGGGAACCGGGCACTGAGCTTGTTCCGCGGCGACTTGGAGTCGGCACTGTACGACGCCGTCGCCGACTTCGCCGATATCCGTTTCGGCACCACGGTGCAGGCCATCGCCCAGAGCCCCGGGGAAGTCGTGGTCACCCTCAGTGACGACACCCACCTGCACACCGAACTCCTCGTCGGCGCCGACGGCGTGCACTCCCGAGTCCGCGAGCTCGTATTCGGCGCCGAGCCCGAATATTTCGTAGACCTGGGCCACATGGTCGGCGCATTTGCGCTGGAAACAGTTCCCGAGCACATACCCGAAGGCCTCGGCACCACCTTCATCGGCCCCGGACGCACGGCCGCGGTGATGAACCTGGGACCGGAACGGTCCTCGGCGTTCTTCACCTACCGCTGCCCCGACCCCGACGCCGAACTGGCTCTCGGCGCCGCACCCGCCCTCACCCGAGCGTTCGGGGATCTCGGAGGCGGTGTCGCCGACGCCCTCCACCAACTCGAGGCCGACCCCGCCACCGCCTACTTCGACTCGGTCGGCCAAATCGTGATGGATCGCTGGAGTCACGACCGAGTCGTCCTGCTCGGCGACGCAGCATGGTGCGTAACGGTATTCGCCGGTTACGGTGCCGCCCTCGCCCTCGACGGCGCCGACCGGCTCGGCACCGCGCTAGCGGCACACGGCGACGACATTCCCACCGCTCTCGACACCTGGGAGACGTCGTTGCGCCCGGAAGTACACAAACGACAGACACTGGCCCGGAAAGGAATCAGCCGATTCGCCCCGCCGTCACGCACACATGTGTGGGCCGGCGAACTGATGCTCCGCGCCATCCAGCTCCCCGGCATCCGCGGCCTGGTCCGACGCTCCATCCAACGCGCCAACAACTAGTCAGGTGCCAAGTTCGGCGTTGGACCCGGCCCAGCGGTCTGGGTGAATTGTGTTCGTGCCCCTGGTTTTTGGGGCACCCCGCCCGCAAACGCTCCGATAACGCCCGCCTGACTGGACCCGATGACCAGTTTGTCCTTCCGTTCGGATGGAAGTCGGGGATGGCGTATCGATGCGAGGAGAAATATGAAGGCCAGATCAGTGCTGTTCGCCGCGTTCGCCACCGCCCTGGTGGCGGCCGCGAGCGGATGCTCCGGCGACTCGTCGACCCAGGCGGGAACCGCGAGCACGACAGTCGCCGCATCCCAGGGGACGACCGTACCGGCGCAGGGCAACCAGTCGGCTCCGCCGCCCGCCCAGGACCCGGGCAGCCAGGGCGGCAATCCGTCTGCGGGCGACGCCAATTCGCCGCAGCCCGCACCTGCCACCGGTGCCGCGATCGACACGCCGCAGCCCACGATCGTGCCGGTGACCACGAATCCGGCACCCAACGGCAGCGGCCACGGACTGTGCTTCGACCTCAATTCCGGGCTCGCCAACTCGGCGATCAAGAGTCTCGCCCCGACCGCGAACGGCGGATGGGGCAATCCGTCGGCGAGCAACGACCCGATCTCGGCGGGCTGCGATGGCGTGCTGTCGTGGATGACGGTGGAATCGGGCAACATTCACCCGTACATCCATGTCCTGTTCTTCACCAACGGGACCTACCTGGGTACCGCGACGTCCAACCCCTACGGCTACACCGAGGTCATCGGCAAGACCGCGAATACCGTCTCGGTGCAGTACAAGTGGGCGAAATCCAGTGACGCCCTGTGCTGCCCGAGCGGCGGCCCCAGCGTGGTGACCTTCACCCTCTCGGGTGGCAAGGTGGTGGCGAAGGGGCAGTTCCCGCCGAGCAATTGAGTATCGGGGAGTTGGCCTGGTCCTCGAACGCCAGCGTGAGGGCATCGCCGCGCCCAAGGCCCGCGGCGCCTACATCGGCCGCAAACCTACCCTGACCGCCGCCCAGGCTGGGCGGCTGCGCGACGACACCATCACCGGCTGAGCCGAGCGCACAGATGCCCCGAGATCGTCTTCGGAGACGCACTGCCAGGCGGGGCACCTTCTCGGCGAATTATCTGCGGTAGCCGAAAACCATCCGGCGTACCGTGACTTTTCGTTCAGGTGGACCTAACCGGCCGGGTGCTGGTCTTATGCCCTAGTTGGATCGTAAGCAACTGGCCGCCAGCATGTTTCGAATCTGGATTCACCATGATCGCATCGGAAACGGCGTAGCCTTCACGTCCGGTCTTGTCTCAGAATCGAGTAGTGAATCCGGTTGTACAGCAAGTGCTTACACTTGTCGCGGTGGTTTTGGGTGCGGCGGCGACCTTTACCGTGACGACGTTGACGGAGCGTGCCAAGTGGCGGCGGAGTCAGGATGCGCGGTGGGATGACAAGCGGCTGGCGGCCTACAGCGAGTACGCGAATACGTTGAAGCAATATGTGCAGGTGTCCTACCGGCTAGCTGCGGCCCGAGGTTATCCCGCAGTGGCGCAACCCATGGACATCGAAGCTGGGCTTCGTGCACTGGCGGAGGCGGAGGCAGAGAAGACCGTCAAATGGGAGGCTGTCCTGCTTCTCGGCTCGCCGCAGGCTGTTGCTGCGGCTCGGGCATGGAACCGCGCGGCGTGGGAGCTCGGGTGGGTTGCCAGAGGGCATGTCATGGAGCACTCGGAGTATGTCCGCTTGTACTCGGAGATGGGGCGTAAGCGGAATGAGTTCTATGAATGTGCGCGTGCGGATCTCGGTGTGCTCAGCGGCGAACTTCCCCCCGGAGACCGCCCCTGGTTCGCGCCGGGAAGCAGCATCCCAGGGGCCTGACACCAACGTTGGCGCTACATAGCGCGCTTAATGTCTGTCTGCTGCCAGCTGATTTCGAAGTGGAGGAATCGGGGCGCTCATCTCGCGGGGTGGCTGTGCGGCTATCAGGACAACGACGCTGCGTCGCATGGGATCTCCCAAAGCTGTGTTCCCGGTCCCGGGTCCCGGGTGAGCTGGACGCCACGAACAATCACAGCCGAAAATCTTCCTGTCGCAAATTCCGACGACCAGCCCAAACATGCACTGCAACAGGGTATTCAGGGTGCGCTACGGGTGTAGATCCTGCGGCCGGACTTGAACCAAGAACCTGCCGATAGGAACTCGAGGTGCGCCGCGGGGATCGGGGAAGGCTGCGAAAAAGTGTGCGCCTCACCGTCGCGCGAAAGGCGGGCCGTCGCTGTCGGCGGATATCGCTATGGGGGTGATCAACAGTCGACGGGTTCGTGATCCGTGCGGCTTCCCGGCCTCCGCTGATTGTGGCCTGGACCTGGGCCATTGTTTACGTTCTCGGCACCGAATCCTCCACTGGAGTGGCATCGCCCTGGCTGATCGGATTGCGACTTGGTCGAGGGTTCCTTCAGTGTGGGTGAAAGTAGGGGAGGTGTGGATTGCCCCGGGCCGCAGTGCATGACCGGCGGGAGTTCCGGGCCCTGGTGGGAGTTGGGGAGCCAGCTGGCTTCGAGACCGACATGATGGGGTCAAGTCCCGGGGAGTGGTGTAGCTGGGGTGGTCACCGCGTGATCCGAAATATCGGTCAGGCGGTGAGTTCTGCTGGTGCGGTCTCCTCCT
>NZ_JBIWMX010000047.1:0-40911 GCF_044766925.1 Nocardia sp. NPDC101769
GGCCAGAAGTTCGACCCTTCCAAAGCGTTCGGGCCCACCCACGACACACCTCCGACACGCTCAGCGGCTTGACCACTAATCGCATCGGAGGTCTTTAGGTCAAGGCGTAGGCAGGGGTGTGGGTTTAGCCTTGAGAGTGGGTCCGGGTTGTGGCTTGTCCGAAGGATCGGTGTGTGGGTTGGAGCCGGTCGCGCTGGAGTTGAGAGTCGTTCCCGATTGCCCTCCCGGGCCTGTTGATTCGCGTTGTTGTTCGTCAGCGAGCATGCGGACGTAGATGACGTTGGACAGCCGTCGTTTCAGGGCGCGGATGGCTTCCATCGAGGTTTTGCCGGCGAGTCGGTGAGGTCGGCCCGGAGCGCCCTGCCGATGTTGCCATCGGTGGGTTTCTCCGGACCGCCTCCCGAACCCGGCGTGCCTGTTACCAGGCACCGGGCTCTCCGTGAATCCCTTCGGGTGGAAGGGTTTTCCTCATGCTGCGGCCGTCCATGGCGTGGGGATGGCTGTGCCTCGGTATCGGTAGCGGGTGACGTGCACCCGTCCCGGATCGAACAGCTGTCCCGTGGCGGTGGTCGGCCACCATCCGCCGCTGCAGTAGCGTCGGCGCAGTTCTTTCCAGCCCATCCGGCGGTGCTTGCGCCTGATCCATCGCAACACCTGGAACCACGTGATCTTGGACAGGTATTGGAAGGTCGAGCTCGATACCCCGGGCCGGAAATAGTTGCACCAGCCTCGCAGCACCGGGTTGAGCCGGTGCAACAGCGCGATCAGCGGACGGTTGGTGTTGGTCCGGCAGATCGTCTTGACCTTGACCGTGATTGCCTTCAAGGCTTTCTTGGCCGGATAGGTGTAGACGAATTGCTTTGTGGTGCCTCGTTTTCGGTGGCGTTGGATGCGCCAGCCGAGGAAGTCGAGGCCCTCGTCGATGTGCGTGATCATCGTCTTGGCTGCCGACAGGCGCAAGCCCATCGGGGCCAGGACCGCCGCGACCGTATTTCGCGCCTCTTCGGCGTGGACGCGGTCGCCGGACACCATGACCAGGAAATCGTCCGCATACCGGATCAACCGATAGTTGGCCTGGCCGCGGTGGCGGCGTTTGCGGCGCTCCCACTCCTTGGTGGCCGGACCGCCAGGGACCTGGGCGAAGTACTCGTCCAGGATCGACAGAGCGATGTTGGCCAGCAGCGGGGAAAGGATGCCCCCTTGTGGGGTTCCGGTGTCGGTGTCTCGCTGCGCGCCGTCCTGAGACAGGATGCCCGCCTTGAGAAATGCCTTCACCAGCGCGAGCACGCGCTTGTCTCCGACGCGCAGACGCACCCGGTCCATAAGAGCCGCGTGGTCGATGGTGTCGAAGCATGCCTCGATGTCGCCCTCGACCACCCATTCATAAGTCCAGGTAGCCAGATGGCGAGTCTCGGCGATCGCGTCGTGCGTGCGGCGGTTCGGGCGAAACCCGTAGGAACACGGCTTGAAATCCGCTTCCCAAATGGGTTCCAACACCAGCTTCAGCGAAGCCTGCACCACCCGGTCGGCGACGGTCGGAATCCCCAGCCGGCGCAGCTTCCCGCCGACCTTGGGGATCATCCGCTCCCGGACCGGAATCGGCCGGAAACTGCGGTCACGCAATTGCGATTGCAGCTGGGCCAGGAAATCCCCGGCCCCGGAACGATTCTCGATGTAGGAGACGGTCTTTCCGTCGATTCCGGCCGTGCGAGCACCAGTATTGCTGCGCACCCGATCCCATGCCACCAACAGAAACGCGGGATCGGCCACGAGGTTGAACAGATCATCGAACCGGCGATGAGGATCGCCTTTCGCCCAACGGTGCAGTTTGGTTTGGATCTCCAGTACCCGGCGTTTCGCCCTGATCAGGGCGATCTCCTCCGGTGCGTCGGTATTCACCAACGACCTCCCGGCATTCCCTTGTCCTCCTTGCAGATTCACTGGTCCCCTTCGCCATGTGCACACCTCTCGCGTGCTCGGACTACTACGAGACCTCCGTCCCATCGCGCGGTCATCAGTCGGCAGCGGACCTGTCCCGGGCCGGGCTGGCTGCCCGGTGGCCGGGACGACCACGGATGGTTCCCACGTTCACTCGATGTTCGATCGGCCAGGCAGGCACCCAGCTCTACCCCGGCAGCATCGCCACGCCTACGCCGCAGACATTCAACGTGGCCTCCTCACCGGTCGAAAAACGCGGTGGCGGAGTCGACTTCCTCGCAAAACAGAAGTCGCGCACTGCATCCCAGCCCGTATCCACCAGATTTGAGCCGGTACTACGCTTACGGGGCGTCAACCACTGGTTCACTCACGTTGTACCCTCCAGCCTCGCTAGCCGGACCCGCACCATCTGGCAGTACTGGCACGTCCCGACATCGTCGGAGCTGCTTCCCACCCTCACCGGCACTCCCCGGATCAGGCTGCTCCCAGCTTCAACCCGGCCGCTGCGACGACCAGGCGAGGAAGGTCTTGCACCTCCCTTCGAACATCAAGCGCCTCGTGGCGCACTTTGCGGTCGTAGTAGGCGCGCCCGGGGGTGCGGTGGCGGAGTTGGACGATGGCCATGATGTGCAGGACCCGGTTGATTCTGCGGTTGCCCGAGCGGGAGAGACGATGGCGCTGCTGATCGCCGGAGGAGGCGTCCAATGGTGCGGTGCCGTTCCAGGATGCGAACCGTGCCCGGGTGGCGAATCGGTGGATGTCACCGGTGTCGGCGAGAAGTCTTGCCGCTGAGGATGGTCCGATGCCGTGCAAACTCATCAGGGTGGAGCCGCGGGCGGTGACGAGTTGCCGCAGTTCCTTGTCCGCGGCCTTGATCTTGTCGTCGATGACCCCGAGCTCGTCTATCTGCTCGCTCACCAGACGTTTCTGAACCGTGGTGACCGGATCGGTGGCGGTGATCTGTGCCAGCAGAGCGCGAGCCTGTGTCGCGGACAGGAATGTCTTCGCCCCGCCGGGCAGCAGATCCAGCAGTAGCCGGTGGATGCGGTTGACGGTTTGGGTGCGTAGCCGGCCGAGTTCGTCGCGCCGGTCGGCGAGCAGCCCGAGCGCGACGAGTTCCGGATCAGCGTGAACGCGTCGTAGATTCGGTGCGCGTAACGCGGCGGTGGCGACCGAGTGCGCGTCGACGGCGTCGGTTTTGCGGCCGTTGCCGGTGGCGAAGACCCGCACCTGCGCTGAGAGTTTGGCTGGGACGTCGATGACGGTTTCGCCTTCGTGGACCAGGCGGTGCGTCAGGTGGCGGCCGATGCCGTTGCATCCTTCGATCGCCCATACTCGGTCTGTGAATCGTCGTGCGGTGGTGAGCATTTCGGTGAACACACGGCGGTCGGTGGTGTATCTGCCGGCGGTCAGGATCTGTCCGGAGGAGTCAATGATTTCGATGGTGGCCGAGCGTTTGTGTGGATCCATGCCGATGATGACGGTCATCGCGGGCCCTTCCCGACTCGAATCTTGTGGTGTGCGTGCACGGGGAGGGCACCGCTTCTTCGAGCCAGGGCAAGCCCCTTTTCAGTCACTCCCGCACGGTGTCCCGGCGGGACGGCAAGCCATGAGTGAGCCACACCGATCCTGCTGGCGGGCAGCCGCATAGGAGAGCATCCCGCCGGGCACCTGGACCGAGTCCTGGCCGGGACCCGGTCCTACCCATCATTTTCTAAGAAGCCGCATACCGCGCTGACCGAACCGGTCAGCGCGGGGCGCCGGCGCTCGGAACACGGTGCGGCGCAGGACGTCCGCTATTGCCGAGTTGAGTGCGGGGTCACTCCGGTTTTCGGCGATCGATTGACGCTGTACCGATTCCCGAATGCGCACGCCGCAAGCAACTTCGGCACACTCTGCTGCTGGGTCGCGGGACGCGCGGCGGAGAACGTCAGTGTCCGCGGCTAGGTTGGCAGCGTGATCTTGACGGAAGGGCAACACGCTGCGTTGCTCAGCATCATCGAACTACTCGCCCCTGACCTCGACACCGCGCTTACACGCCTCAGCGAAGAGCTCGAGAACGGCGAAGAGCGTGAGCTGACTCCGGAAGAAGTCATGATGAGCCCGCTCAGCAATTCGGACATGCGCTATATCGCGCATCCGGCCGCCTTCGCATTCTTCGACTACACGGTGGGGCCTAACGAGGTGCGCGATGACCTTCAACGGTTGCACGGCTGCCCGCCTGGACTGAATTGGGACTGGTACGACGAGGGTGACGAGTGGGGGCCTCGCGGTCATGAAGACTTCTTCTGGTCCCTCGCCAGGCGCTGCCAGGACCTGCAAGTTGCGGTCGTCAGCGTCTGCGCACGGGACGACTACTACGGATTCGATCTGGGATTCGTCCCCTCCGATCGACTAGATCGACTCATGGACCTGGCGCTAAGGGTCGGCGCGAGGATCGAGATCGTCCGCCCCGACGAACCGATGCCGACGATCAGTGCGGTCTTCGCAGAAGTGAAGCTCGACGAATGGGATGAGGAAGATCAGGACTTGTAAGCACTGAACATGCAGAAACGGCTGACCGGGCAGATGACCTTCTAGCTGGAGTGCCCTGTAATAGCCGCATACCGCGCTGACCGAACCGGCCAGCGCGGGGCGTCGGAAGATCAACTGGCCGTGCCGATCCGAGTCCGGCCGAACGTCCGCTACTGCCGAGTTGAGTGCATTTGTCCACGGATGACAGCACGTGACGCAGACCGTTGGAACGGGCACAATCACGCTCGTGGATTCAGACAGCGCACACTCATCTAGCGAGCCTTCAGACGGCGACAACCTGGTTGCGGCTAAATGGGATCTTCTCCGAAACGATGAGACTTACTACCGTCGCTTCCTGGACCACGATCTGATCGAGACCGTCTACGCCCACCCACAGCTACGGGTGCTGTTTCCGTTCACCAGCGTCACGACCCTGCACCTGAGCAGATGCACCCAATACCCGTTTTCACTCGATGTCCCTTGCGTCGTCCCCGACGGCACCGGGAGGTTCGAAGTCATACGCACACCCAATATGGTGACCGGACCGAGAATGATCGGAGCCAGTGTGACTGCCGCAGAAGCGGTTGCGTTGATCGCCGCGCATCTGCCGGAAGGGTGTGGGCCTGCGATCGATGGAACGGCCGAGAACCTCCGTTAATTCGACTCCTGGAAGCGTCTTGAGTAGCCGCATACCGGTCGTTCAGTAACGCGGCGTAGACCGATCGACAGTGCGACAACCTGTTCCACTTCTGCGCTGTCGTCGGTGGTCCCACAACTGGCAACGCTACGGTCCCTCGGCGGTGGCAATCGACAGAGGAGGGAGGGGGCCGGGCTTGGGGACGCGCCTTCGGCTACCGGCCCGCTTGCCTTTGAACCTGCATGTGGATGTCGCTGCAGGAGGTATTCGCTTGGATCACGGGGCCGGGGCATGCGCAGGAAGGGAGTCCAACTCGGAGGAAGAGCGCTGTGGATTTGTGGTGGGTTTGTCTCTAGGAGGTGATCTGGCTCGGGCCCTGAGCCGGGATCGGCGGGTGAGAGCTCGCAACCCGGCGTCAGCCCGAGTCCGGTGGGGCAGGCGACGTAACCACACTTCCCGGTCCCTGCGCACGCCAGCAGCACATGCGCAGCCGAGGTTTCATGCGGCCCGTGAACCCCAGCTCAGGCAACTCGATTCGATCACAGCGGCGACCCGCTGCCCGACGTGATGCCTGTCGTTCACGCGCGGGGTGCCTGTGGGGTCGAGACGTTTCGGGGCAATCCATCCGGTGCGTCCCCGGTAGGGGGAGTCCTTGCCCATGACAACGGTTTTCCAGCTCTCGGCACTGTCGTTGACCAGCGCATGGCAGTGATCGCAGGCCAGGGTCAGGTTGTTCAGGTCGGTGGGTCCGCCCTTGGCCCAGTCGGTGATGTGATGCACCGCGCACATGCTCGCCGGTGTCTCACAGCCGGGGCGGGTGCAGCCTTTGTCGCGGGCGATCAACGCCAAACGTTGAGCGGGAGAGGCCAACCGATCGCAGCGGCCGAGGTAGAGCGGCATTCCGTCGGCGTCGAGCACGACCAGGACCGGCTTGGTGCCCTCGGCCATCTTCAACGCCTCGTTGATAGAGACATGGCCACCGGAGGCGGTCGTCGGGACACCCGCGCCACGCTCCAGATCATCGAGCGACATGGTCACGATCGCCTGGACCGGCAGACCACGGTGTGAACCCAGCTTGGCAGGGTCGACCCCGGGCTGCAGCAACGCGAACAAAGCGTCGTGGGTGCGCTGACCCGCATCACGACGGTCACGACGCGCAGCAGCCTCGAGAACCTTCGAGTCGACGGATTCGGCGGTGGCGGCGAGGCTTTCGAGGTCGTCGATGTTGCACATACCCGGACGCGCAAGCTTGGCGAACACAGCATCCAGCAGCGCGCGGAGTTCGGGGGTGAGCCAGCCTTCGATCCAGCTCATCCCATCCACCCCGGGACGACCCAGGATCAGACCGCGGCGTCGGCGACGGTCGGCATCAGAGACGACCTTCCCGTCCGGATCGACGCGGGCGAGGATGTCGCGGCCGATCTTGGGCAGATCATCGGGCCACCCGATACGGGAGTGGCCGACCAAGACCTCCTCGGCTTCTGCGCGGGCCTGCACGGGGATGTCAGCGGGCAGGTGGTTCATCACGTCGATGATGTTGCGCACATGATCGCGGGAGATGTCGCCCGCCTCAAAGGCTTCAGCGGTCTTGGCCAGGGTGGCTGGACGCAGGTGCCCGGTCGGCTCGAAGAACTCTCCACACTGCATGGCGATCTTCACCCGCAGCGACGCGTCGTACTTCGACAATCCCAGCGTCTGACGCAGGAACGGCACGACGTCCTTCGCCGCGCTGCCCTCCGGAAGAGAACGGTCGCAGGCTTCGATGATCAGCCGCGAATCCAGTGCGGACAGTTGGCGTTTGCAGGTCTCCAACCGTTGCATCAGCTCAACGACATCACCATCGGCGAAGTCCTTCAGGCTGGAATTCGAAAGGGACTGGACTGCGGCCGCCAATTCGGCGATCCCGCAGTCCTCGAGTCCTTCCCCCTTCGAATTCATACCTCTATTCTATCGCCCCGCCAACCTGTCGGAAATACGAATTGTCCAGTTGTACAACATATTTCAAGCGACCAACGCGGCCTTTTGCTGCGTAAGAACGCCATCCACCATCCGATACACACTGTCCATCTGATCCAGATGCGACAGATCGTGCGTCACCAGCAATGTCGACGCTCCATGCTCCCGCACGATCCCGACGATCAAATCGATGATGGCCGCCCCGCGTTCCTGATCCAATGCGCTGGTCGGCTCGTCGATGACCAGCAGCGACGGGTCGTTCATCAGGGCGCGCGCAATATTCACCCGCTGCCGCTGACCACCCGAGAGCTGGGCCGGCCGCTTGTTCTCATGCCCCGAGAGCCCCACCGCGGCCAGTAGATCCCGTGCGCGCGACCGGGCTTCGCGCCGCTTGGCAGGCGAGACGAACCAGCTCTGCCCCAGGTGCACCATGGCCTCGAGCTGCTCGACGGCGGTCAGCGCCGGGACCAGATTGGACTGCTGGAACACGATGCCGATCGACGTGCGACGCAGGGTCGCGGCGTCGCGGCGGCTCAGCGAGGCGAGATCGATGGTGCCCGTGGCGGTTTCGAGCTCCACCCGCCCCGACTCCGGGCGCAGCAGGGTGGAGACGGTGGCCAGCAGGGTCGACTTGCCGGAGCCGGACGGCCCGGTGATGGCTGCGATCTCGCCGCCGGTCACCCGCAGGTTCACGTGGTCGAGGGCGGTGATGCGGTCCGTGCCGTCCGGGAAGGTGAGGGTCAGATCGGAGACGGTCAGTGCGTTGGTCATCGCAATGCTCCTGGGAGGCAAGGGGAGTGTGGTCATCAGCGGGCCTGGTTGAGAGCGGTGAGGGGATCGGTGGTGACGAGGAACCGCAGCGCGAAGGCCGCGCCGAGCAGGCCGAGCGCGATCAGCGCCGCGGCCGGGAACAGCGTCGTGCTCACGCTGAGCACGAAAGGCACTGCACCGCCCATGAATACGCCCGCCACGGCGGTCAGGCCGACACCGACGCCGACACCGAGCAGCAGCACGATCAGCGCCTGACTCAGGGCATCCCGGATCAGGGAGCCGGTGGTCGCGCCCAGCGCCTTCAGCGTCGCGATGTCCGGCTGCCGCTGCACGGTCCACACCGTGAAGAACGCACCGATCACCAGTGCCGAGATGGCGAACAGCATGACGGTCATGAGGGTCAGCGACCCGTTCTCGGCCTTGTACGACGACATCGCGGACAGCGAGTCCTTGCTGCTGGTCGTGGCGGTGTGCGCGGCCGCGTTCACCGCGGACTGATCGCTCACGCCGGACACCGCGAGGATGGTGGCCGCGCCCGAGTGGGGGTTGAGCGACTGCCAGTCCGCCAACGTCATCCACACCACGGGGGTGTGCGCGTACCAGTCGTCATCGGTCACGCCCTGCACGGTGTAGGAGGCCGAGCCCAGCTCGACGGTGTCGCCGGTCTTGGCGTCGAGGTCCTTGGCGGCGGCCTTGGACAGGATCACCGAGCCCGGATCGGTTGCCACGCGCTTGCCGAAAGGCGTGCCCTGGACGCCGAACAGTGCCACCTGGGTGGGCGACGCGCCGTTGAGGGTGGCGCGGGTGCGGCTGATGCCGATCGGATCGACGGTGCCGCCCGCCGCCTGCCACGTCTGTACCTGCTCGGTGCTCAAGGTGGAGGCGTCGAAGGAGGGGGAGGACCCGGTGTCGGAGAAGACGACGGTGTCGGTCTTCAGGGACTGGATGGCGGAAATGTTCTGGTGCGCCAAACCGGCCGTCAGGCCGCTGAGAAAGCTCACCAGCAGCGCGACCAGCGTGACCACCAGAGAAATGAGGAGGAAGCGGCCGCGGGCAGCCCGCAGATCTCTGAGTGCGACGAACATGATTCCACTGTGTCGTCGCGGACCCGGGAAACCATCGTCGAGCGGGACGGTTCCCGGACCAGCCAAGGGTGGGGTGGCGTTTCCTACTTTCGATGGATGCCGCGGCAATAGCCGGGCATAAGCTGGTCGCGTGCACCGCTCGCCACTCACCCCGGTCTTCTCCGCCCTGCAGGCGGGACTGCATGTCATGGTGGTGGCGCTCACCATCGTGGTGGCGGTGCAGGAGTTCCTGACGGGTTCGCATCGGGTGCTGGTCGTGGTGCTCGCGGGCCTTTTCCTCGGCGTCTACTTCGCCGGCGGCCGGTTCCGTCGCGATCTTCCCGCCGCACGCGTGTGGCTGGGCCTGCTGACGCTGCTGTGGCTGGGCCTGGTGATCGTGGCTCCGCTGGCGGTGTACCTGGTGTTCGGACTGTTCTTCCTGTATCTGCATCTGCTGCCGCGCAATTGGGGGCTGCTCGCGGTGACCGCGGCCACGGTGGTGTCGGTGGTCGGGTACGCCGCGCACCGCGGCTGGACGGTGGCGGGTGTGATCGGCCCGCTGCTCGGCGCCTTGGTCGCGGTGGCCATCGGGCTCGGCTACCAGGCACTGTTCCGGGAGGCCGCCGAACGGCAGCGCCTCATCGACGAATTGCTCGCCACCAGAAACACTCTCGCCGAGCGGGAACGCACCGCGGGCAAGATGGCCGAGCGGGAGCGCCTGGCCCAGGAGATCCACGACACGGTTGCCCAGGGCCTCAGCAGTATTCAGCTGCTGCTGCACGCCGTCGAGCGCGCCGCCCCGGATCATCCCGCGCTGGAGAAGATCCGGCTGGCTCGCGAGACCGCCGCCGACAGCCTGGTCGAAACTCGCCAGCTCATAGCGGAACTCACGCCCGCCGCGCTCGAGGGCCAGTCCCTCGCCGGCGCGCTGCGGCGCATTGCCGAGCGGGCCGCCGCGCCCGGCCTCGACGCCCAGGTGCTCGTCGAGGGGGAGCCACAGGCGCTACCCATGTCCATGGAGGCCGCCCTGGTCCGCATCACCCAGGGCGCGGTCTCGAATGTGGTGCGGCACGCCCACGCTCAGCGCATGCGGGTCACCCTCACCTACGCCGATGACGCCGTGCACCTGGACGTGGTCGACGACGGAGTCGGTATCGAACCCGCGGTGCTGGCCGAATCCCCTTCCGGCAGCTTCGGTCTCAATGCCATGCGCAGCCGGGTGGAGCAGCAGGGCGGCACCATGGACGTCGAATCCGAGCCCGGCCACACCGCGGTCACCGTCTCCTTCCCCCTGGAGGAGCAGCCCACCTTCCCCTCGGAGCAGAAATGATCCGCATCCTCCTCGCCGACGACCACGCCATCGTCCGTGCGGGCCTGCGCGCGCTGCTGGACTCCAGCGTCGCCGAAACCGATTCCGACGACATCGAAGTCGTGGGTGAGGTGGCGACCGCCGAAGAGTCCGTGGCCTTCTGCTCCACCACCCCCGTCGACCTGGTCCTGATGGATCTGCGCTTCGGCCCCGGCAAGTCCGGCGCGGACGCCACCGCGGCCTTGCGCGATCTCCCGAATCCGCCGAATGTCCTGGTGGTCACCAACTACGACACCGACGCCGACATCCTCGGCGCGATCGAGGCGGGCGCGGTCGGCTACATCCTCAAGGACACCCCGCCCGCCGAACTGCTGGCCGCGGTCCGCTCGGCCGCCGAGGGGGAGAGCGTCCTGTCGCCCTCGGTCGCCTCGCGTCTCATGACGCGAGTTCGCAAGCCCGACACCACCTTGAGTCCCCGCGAGATCGAGGTCCTCCGCCTGGTTGCCGACGGCCATTCCAACCGGGAGATCGGCAAGCGCCTGTTCCTCTCCGAGACCACCGTGAAATCCCACCTCGTCCACATCTATTCGAAGCTCGGCGTCAAATCCCGAACCTCCGCCGTGGCCCGGGCTCGCGAGCGCGGGGCCATCTGAGGTCGTACGGTGTCGCCCATGGCCTCACTGTCCGATCGGCGTGTACGCGACTTCCTGACCGAGGGCACCCGGACCGGCAAGCTCGCCTTCGTGGCGGGCGACGGCCGCCCCCTGGTGGCGCCCGTCTGGTTCATCCTCGAAGGCGACGAGATCGTCTTCAATACCGGCAAGAACACGGCCAAGGGCCGCTCGATCCTGCGCGACGGCCGCCTGACCCTCTGCGTGGACGTGTCCGAACCCCCGTATTCCTTCGTTCAGGTCCAAGGTGTGGCCGAAATCTCCGAGGACCCGGACGAACTCCTCCGCACCGCCACCGACATCGCCGCCCGCTACATGGGCCCCGACCGCGCCGACGAATTCGGCAAGCGCAACGCCGTCCCCGGCGAACTCGTGGTGCGCCTCCGCCCCACCAAGATCGTCACCGACTTCTCGGTCAGCGGCTGACAGCCGATTCCGCGAGCTGGATGTACGAAACAGAAAGAGCCGCTGGTGGCGGCCGGGCGGTTCGCCCGAGCGGGTGTGCGAGACTCGGCCGATGACAGTGCATTTCATCGGGGCCGGGCCGGGGGCGGCGGATCTGCTGACCGTTCGGGCGGTCGAGCTGTTGCGGCGGTCGCCGGTGTGCCTGTACGCGGGGACCTATCTGGACCCCGAGGTGCTGGGGCACTGCGCGCCGGATGCCGAGCTGATCGATACGCAGCGGCTGGACCTGGACGAGATCATCGCGCACTGTGCGCGGGCACACACCGAGGGCAAAGACGTCGCGCGGTTGTGCTCGGGCGATCCCTCCTTGTATTCAGCGCTCACCGAGCAGAAGCGCAGATTGGACGCCCTGGGAATTCCCTGGGACGTGACGCCCGGGGTGCCGGCGTACGCGGCCGCCGCGGCGCTGCTGGGTGCGGAGCTCACGGTGCCGGAACAGGTGCAGTCGGTTGTGTTGACCCGCACACACGCACGGTCGACCGCGATGCCGGAATCGGAGGCGCTGGCAAATTTCGCGCACACTCGGGCGACCCTGATCCTGCATCTCGCCATCACCCGGATCCGGACCCTGGCACCGGAGCTGGTGCCCGACTACGGCGTGGACTGCCCGGTGGCCGTGGTCTACCGCGCGACCCAGCCTGAACAGCAGGTTCTCCGGGGCACCCTGGCCGATATCGCCGATCGCGTGGAGGCGGCCGGACTGCGGCAGGCGGCTGTGATTCTCGTCGGTCCCGCATTGGCCGAAACCCTGAACTGTGCCCAGTCGCATCTGTACGATCCTGCTCGCGATAGGTCGCACATCACTGGCTGAAGGTACGAAATGCGATGATAGTGAAGGGCTATGGCCCTTTCGTATTGTCGCTTGCGCGCTGACGGTAGATTGGACCGAGTGTCCGTGACCAAGTTTGCGACTGTGGCTGCCCTGCAGCGGCCGGTGGGTGTGGTCGCGCCCATGTAACAAGATCGGCCAGCTGGGGGGATACCCCAGGGAGTCTCAATTTACGGTGAAGTGAGCCCCGAACACCGGACGCCACGCTGAAGCAGGCGTGGCGTCCTGTTCGGGTTTTCGGCGGGGAGCGCTGCGTGTCGTGGTGTTCCGGAAGCGAGGTTTGGGTTGGACCGGCTGGATTTCGGCGGCATCGGCGAAGCTGGCAGCGAAATCGCACCGGGATCGGGCGAACTTTTCCCGCTGTCGCCGGCGCAGCTCGGCATCTGGTATGCCCAGCACCTGGACCCGCAGGTCCCGATCAATATCGCCCAGTACGTGGAACTGCGCGGCGAACTCGACCTCGAGTTGCTGGAACGCGCCATGGTCCACGGCTCGGAGGAGTTCGGGTCGGGCTTCCTGCGCATCGTCGAGCGTGACGGCGAGCCCATGCAGATGGTGGACCACTCGCTGGACCGCACCATCTACCACGTCGATCTGAGCGATGAGGCCGATCCGGCCGCCGCGGCCCAGGCCTGGATGCGCGCCGACTACAGCGCCCCGCTGGACCTCACCCGGGACCGCCTCATCCGCACGGCCATGCTGAAGCTGGCCGACGGCCATTACTACTGGTACGCGCGCATCCACCACATCGTGCTGGACGGCTTCGGCGCGGTGACCTATATGACCCGCGTCGCCGAGCTGTACACCGCGTACGTGCAGGGCGTCGAGCCCGCACCGCACAAGCTGACCGACCTGCCCACCCTGGTCGAGCAGGAATTCGCCTACCGCGAGAGCAGCCGCTTCAAGTCCGACAAGGAGTACTGGGCCGAGCGGGTCGCCGGGCTCGAGGACGGCACCAGCCTGGTCGGCCGCTCCGCGCCGCCGGCCGCCATCAACCGGATCGCCACGGGCGCGCTCAGCGAGGATCAGAGCTCGCTGCTGGACGACGCCGTTGCGCGCCACGAGTCGTCGCCCGCGGGTCTGCTCATCGCCGGTTTCGCGGCCTATCTCGCGCAGTGGACCGGTAGCGAGGACGTCATCCTCAGCCTCCCGGTGACCGCGCGCACCACCGCGATCATGCGCCGCTCCGGCGGCGCCGCCTCGAACATCGTGCCGCTGCGCCTGCGCGTCGGCCACGGCGTGACCGTGACCGATCTGCTCAAGCAGGTGCAGGTGGAGGTCTCGGGTGCGCTGCGTCACCAGCGCTACCGCGCCGAGGACATTCGCCGCGACTCTACGGGCGAATTCACCGGGGGCGAGGTGGGCTCGCAATTCTTCGGCCCGTGGGTCAACATCATGTTGTTCCACAACGAGGTCGTGCTCGGTGACATCACCGGTGAATACAGCGTGCTGTCCACCGGTTCCATCGAGGATCTGGGCGTCAACTTCTACCAGTCGGTGAAGGGCACCCGGAATCACATCGATTTCGAGACCAACCCCAACCTGTACTCCGAGGACGAGACCGAGCGTCACCACGCGCGGTTCCTGGAGTTCTTCGACCGCTTCCTGGCGGCGGGGGAGGAGCAGCCCGTCTGGAGTCTGCCCATCACCACCGCGGCCGAGCGCACCCGCACCCTGGTGGAGTGGAACTCCGCCGCGTACGAGGTGCCGGTCACCACGCTGCCGGCATTGCTGGACAAGCAGATTCCGCTGACGCCGGACAATGTCGCCGTCGAGTTCGAGGGCGAGCAGCTCACCTACGCCGAGTTCGGGGCGCGCGTCAATCGCCTGGCCCGCTTCCTCATCGCGGACGGCGTCGGCCCGGAATCGCTGGTCGCCCTGGGCATGCGCCGCTCGCTCGACCTGGTCATCGGCATGCACGCGGTGCTGCGCGCCGGTGGCGCGTACGTGCCGATCGACCCGGACCACCCGGCCGACCGCACCGCCTACATCCTCGAGTCCGCGGCACCGGTCTGTGTGCTGACCACCGCCCGCGACGAGCTCGAGCTACCGGCCGAGTTCGATGACCGCTCCGCAAGCTCCGCGGCTGGAGCGCGGCGCTTGGAGATCGACACGCTCGACGTCTCGGGCTTCTCTGCGGAGCCGGTGACCGATGTGGACCGCCTGGCCCCGCTGCGCCCGGACAACACCGCCTACGTCATCTACACCTCGGGTTCGACCGGCCGCCCCAAGGGTGTCGCCGTCACCCACCACGCCATCGTCAATCAAGAGCTGTGGATGCTCGACGAGTATCCGCTCACCGAAGACGATGTCTACCTGCAGAAGACCGCCACCACCTTCGACGTGTCGCTGTGGGGCTACTTCATGCCGCTGCTGGTGGGCGCGAAGCTCGTCGTGGCGACCCCGGACGGCCACCGCGATCCGCTGTACGTGGCGGAGATGATCGAGCGCCA
Organism: Nocardia sp. NPDC101769; assembly: GCF_044766925.1. Taxonomy (NCBI): domain Bacteria; kingdom Bacillati; phylum Actinomycetota; class Actinomycetes; order Mycobacteriales; family Nocardiaceae; genus Nocardia; species Nocardia sp. NPDC101769. The sequence continues at coordinate 14,608 of NZ_JBIWMX010000047.1, forward strand.
CGGCGTCACGGTCACCGACTTCGTGCCGTCCATGCTGACGGTTTTCGTCGCGCACGCCACCCGGGCCCAGTGTGCCTCGCTGAAGTACGTTTTCGTGATCGGTGAGGCGCTGCCGCCGGAGACCGGCGCGGGCTTCCGCGAGATCACCTCGGCCGGGCTGCACAACCTGTACGGCCCCACCGAGGCCGCGGTCTCGGTCACCTACTGGGAGAACACCGCCGCCGACACCGTCACGGTGCCGATCGGTCTGCCCGAGTGGAATGTCGAAGTCTACGTTCTGGATTCGCGACTGCGGCCCGCCGCCGTCGGCGCCGCGGGTGAGCTCTATCTAGCGGGCCGTCAGCTGGCGCGCGGGTACAAGGGCCGCCCGGATCTGACCTCCGATCGCTTCGTCGCGAACCCGTTGTCGCCCAACGGTGAACGCATGTACCGCACTGGTGACCTCGTCCGCTGGAACGACGCAGGGGCCCTGGAGTACATCGGCCGCACCGACTTCCAGGTGAAGTTCCGCGGCCAGCGCATCGAGCTCGGCGAGATCGAGACCGACCTGCTGGCCCACCCGACCGTCAGCCAGGCCGCCGTCCTGGTCATGGACACCGCCACCGGTCAGCAGCTGGTCGCGTACGTGGTCCCGGTCCCCGGCCAGTCGATCGATCCGGCCGAGCTGACCCGTTTCGCCGCCGAGAAGCTGCCGTCCTACATGGTTCCGGCGTCGATCATGGTGCTGGACGCCTTCCCGCTCAACACCTCCGGCAAGCTGGACCGCAAGGCCCTGCCGGAGCCGGTGTTCAGCGCCGATGCCGCTGGCTACCGCGCGCCGCGCACCGCCGCCGAGGAGATCGTGGCGGGCGTGTTCGCCGATGTGCTCGGCCACGACCGGGTCGGCGTCGACGACAACTTCTTCGATCTGGGCGGCAACTCACTGGTCGCCACCCAGGTGGTGGCCCGCATCTCGGCCGCGTTCAGCACCCGCCTGGGTGTGCGCGCGCTGTTCGAGACCCCGACCGTGGCGGGCCTCGCCGCGCGGGTGGAAGCCGCTGGGCCGTCCGATGTTTCGCGTACCCCGCTGGTGGCGCAGGAGCGCCCGGACCGGGTGCCGCTGTCGCTGGCGCAGCAGCGCATGTGGTTCCTCAACCAGTTCGACCCGAATGTCCCCACCTACAACCTGCCCTTCGTGGTGCGGTTGCGCGGACAGGTCGATATCGAGGCCCTGCAGCTGGCGCTGGCCGATGTGGTCGCGCGCCAGGAATCCCTGCGCACCATCTTCCCCGAGTCCGGCGACGGCGGCTTCCAGCAGGTGCTGCCGATGTCCGAGGTGGAGCTGGGCATCGAGGTCATCGATCTCGCCGAGGCCGAATTGCCGTCCGCGCTGGCGGAATTCGCCTCCGCCGGTTTCGATGTCTCGACTCAGCTGCCGATTCGCGTGCGTGTGTTCCGGGTCGCCGGTGCGGCGGCGCTCGATGCCGACGAGGTCGATCTCGCGGTCGCCTTCGTGGTGCATCACATTGCGGCGGACGGCTTCTCGTTCGGGCCGCTCTCGCGCGACATGACCGCCGCCTACCTGGCGCGTGTGGCCGGTCAGGAGCCCGCGTGGGTGCCGCTGCCGGTGCAGTACCAGGACTTCAGCATCTGGCAGCGCGAGGTGCTCGGTTCGGAATCCGATGCCGAGTCCATGGCCGCCCGCCAGATCGCCTACTGGCGAGGTGCGTTGGCCGGGCTGCCGGATCAGCTGGACCTGCCGGCCGACCGGCAGCGTCCGCCGGTGCAGAGCTTCCACGGCTCCCGCGTCACCTTCGACATTCCGGCCGAGCTGCACTCCCGGCTGGCGGGTTTGGCGCGCGCCCAGGGTGTTTCGCTGTTCATGGTCATGCACAGCGCGCTGGCGGTGCTGCTGGCCCGGCTCTCGGGCACCGGCGACATCGCCATCGGCACCCCGGTCGCCGGTCGCGGTGAGCAGGCGCTCGACGACCTGATCGGCATGTTCGTCAACACCCTGGTGCTGCGTTCGGAGGTGGATGGGGCCGAGCGCTTCACCGACTTCCTGGCCCGCACCCGGGAGACCGATCTGGCGGCCTTCGCCAATACCGATGTCCCGTTCGAGCGGCTGGTCGAGGTGCTCAACCCGACCCGTTCGCAGGCCCGGCACCCGCTGTTCCAGGTCATGCTGTCGTTCCAGGAGATGTCGCACGGCTCCATGGAACTGCCCGGCCTCACCGTCTCCGCGGACGAGCTCGAGGTCGACATCGCCAAGTTCGACCTGCAGTGGACGCTGACCGAGCAGCGCGGCCTGGCCGGTGAGCCGGCCGGACTGTCGGTGGTGCTGTCCTACGCCACCGATCTGTTCGACGCCTCGACCGTGGCCGAGTTCGGGCAGCGCTACCTGCGCGTGCTGGAGACCGCCGTCGCCGCGCCGGACACCGTGGTGCGCGATATCGACGTCCTCGACGCCGGTGAGCGCGAGACCGTGCTGCACGCGTGGAACCACACCGCGCGCGAACTGCCCTCCGCCGCAACCGTTCTCGACCTGTTCGAGCGGCAGGTCCGGATCCGGCCGGACGCCACCGCGCTGATCTTCGATCCGGGCGAGCGCAGCGGCAGCATGTTCGGCCCCGCCGAGGAGCTGAGCTACGCGGAGTTCTCCGCGCGCGTGAATCGCCTGGCGCGCAGGCTGATCGACGCCGGCGTGGGCCCGGAGTCCCTGGTCGCGGTGGGCATCCGCCGCTCGGTGGACATGCTGGTCGCCATCTACGCCACCCTCACCGCGGGCGGCGGCTACGTGCCGATCGACCCGGACCACCCGGCCGAGCGCACCGACTACGTGTTGCGCACCGCCGAGCCGGTGGTGCTGCTCACCACCGCCGACGATGCCGTGGAATCCTCGGATTGCCCGGTGCTGCACCTGGATTCGCTGGATCTGGCCGACTACAGCGCCGCTCCTGTCACCGATGCGGACCGGCTGGCGCCGCTGCGGCCGGCCAATGCCGCCTACGTGCTGTTCACCTCCGGCTCGACCGGCCGCCCCAAGGGCGTGGCCATCCCGCATGCCGCGGTGCTCAACCAGATCGCCTGGATCACCCGCGAATACGACATCGACGACACCGATGTGATCCTGCAGAAGACGCCGGTCACCTTCGACGTCTCGGTGTGGGAGCTGTTCGGCTCGCTGGCCGTGGGCGCGCAGCAGGTCATCGCCGCGCCGGACGGCCACCGCGATCCGATGTACCTGTCGGAGGTCATCGGCCGGCACCGGGTCACCATGACCTCGTTCGTGCCGTCCATGCTGAGCGTGTTCGCCTCCAGCGCCTCGTCGGCCGAATGCCTGTCGCTGCGTGCGGTGCTGGTCGCCGGTGAGGCGCTGCCGCCGGCCACCGTGACCGCTTTCCGCCGCTTCTCCACAGCGGCCGTGCACAACCTGTACGGCCCGACCGAGTTCACCGTGCACGCCACCTACGCGCCCATCGACGCACCCGTGGTCACCTCGGTGCCCATCGGCCGCCCGGTGTGGAACGCGCAGACCTATGTGCTGGACGAGGGCCTGCGCCCGGTGCCGGCGGGCGTCCCGGGTGAGCTCTACCTGGGCGGTGTCCAGGTGGCGCGCGGCTACTTCGGCCGACCGGACCTGAGCGCCGAGCGCTTCGTCGCCAACCCCTACGGCGAGCCGGGTTCGCGCCTGTACCGCACCGGTGACCTGGTGCGCTGGAACCATGGGCGCTCCGCAGGCTCCGCGCCCGCGGGCGGAATCGACCACGGCATTCTCGAATACATCGGCCGCACCGACTTCCAGGTGAAGTTCCGCGGCCAGCGCATCGAGCTCGGCGAGATCGAGACCGCGCTGCTGGACCACCCCAAGGTGCAGCAGGCCGTGGTGCTCGTCATCGACACCGTGGCCGGCGATCAGCTGGTCGCCTACATCGTGGCCGGCGGCCCGGTGGATCTGGACGGCGTCAAGACCTCGCTGCAGCGCACCCTGCCCGCCTACATGGTGCCGGGTTCGATCATGGTGCTGGACGCGTTCCCGGTGAACGCCTCCGGCAAGCTGGACCGCCGCGCGCTGCCCGCGCCGCGCTTCGAGGTGCGCGAATTCCGTGCTCCGACAACGCCGATCGAGGAGATCGTCGCCCAGATCTTCGGCGAGGTGCTGGGCATCGCCCGGGTCGGCGTCGACGACGACTTCTTCGAACTGGGCGGCAACTCGCTCATCGCCACCCAGGTGGCGACCCGGCTGGGTACGGCCCTCGACACCCGTGTGCCGGTGCGCATGCTGTTCGAGGCCGCCACCGTGGAAGCCCTGGCGGCCCGGGTGGAATCGCATGTCGGCGACGGCGGCCGCAAGGCCCTGGTGGCCCGCGAGCGGCCCAGCGAGGTCCCGCTTTCACTGGCGCAGCAGCGCATGTGGTTCCTCAACCGCTTCGACACCGCCTCGGCGGTGAACAACATCCCGGTCGCCATCCGGCTCTCCGGTGAGCTCGATATCGCGGCCCTGCAGGTCGCGGTCATCGACGTGATCGACCGCCACGAGTCGTTGCGCACCGTCTTCCCGGAGACCGCGCACGGTCCGGTGCAGCGGGTGCTGGACGCCGCGCAGATCGTGCCCGACCTGACGCCGGTGCCGGTCACCGAGTCGAATCTGATCGACCACCTGGTCGAGCTGGCCACCATGGCCTTCGACGTCACCGACGAAGTGCCCCTGCACGCCGCGCTTTTCGAGATCAGCGAGACCGAGTACATCCTCGGCATGGTGGTCCACCACATCAGCGCCGACGGCTGGTCCATGGGCCCGCTGGCCCGCGACGTCATGGTGGCCTACGCCGCCCGCACCTCATGGGAGGCCCCGGCCTGGGCGGAACTGCCGGTGCAGTACGCCGACTACGCGCTCTGGCAGCGCGAGGTGCTCGGCTCCGAGGACGACCCGGATTCGCTGATCGCCAAGCAGATCCGCTACTGGACCGACGCGCTCGCCGATCTGCCGGACGAGCTGGTGCTGCCCGCCGACCGGCAGCGTCCGGCCGTGGCCAGCTACCAGGGTGGCACCTATCCGTTCGCCATCTCCGCCGAAACCCAGCAGGCGCTGGTGGATCTGGGCCGCCGGCACAATGCCTCGCTGTTCATGGTCATGCACAGCGCGCTCGCGGTACTGCTGGCCCGCCTGTCCGGAACCGGCGACATCGCCATCGGCACCCCGGTGCACGGCCGCGGTGAGGCCGCGCTCGACGACCTGATCGGCATGTTCGTCAACACCCTGGTGCTGCGCACCGAGGTGGACGGCAGCGAGACCTTCGCCGATCTGCTGGCCCGCTCCCGCGATACCGACCTGCACGCCTTCGCGCACGCGGATGTGCCGTTCGAGCGGCTGGTCGAGGTGCTCAACCCGGCCCGCTCGCAGGCCCGCCACCCGCTGTTCCAGGTCATGCTGACCTTCCAGAACACCCGGCAGGCGAGTCTGGAACTGCCCGGGCTCTCGGTCAACGGCATCGACTACGACGCCCGCCTGGCCAAGTTCGACCTGCAGCTGACCCTGCAGGAGGCGCAGGACGACCACGGCGAGAACGCCGGCATGTCCGCCGAGATCTCCTACGCGCTGGACCTTTTCGACGAGCCCACCATCGCGGCCTTCGCGCACCGCCTGGACCTGATCCTGGCAGCCGTTGTCGCGGACCCGGACCGGAGGCTCGGCGATATCGACCTGCTGGTCGCCGACGAGCGCGAGCGCGTGCTCGACGAGTGGAACGACACCGCGTTCAACCTGGCGCGGGTGCTGCCCGCGCTGCCGGAGGGTGAGGCGGCGACGCTGGTGTCGCTCTTCGAGGCACAGGCTCTGACCAGCCCCGATGCGCCTGCCGTGGAGTTCGAGGGGACGGGTCTGTCCTACGCCGAGTTCTCGGCGCGGGTGCACAAGCTGGCCCGCAAGCTCATCGCCCAGGGCGTGGGCGCGGAATCGCATGTGGCGCTGGCCATCCGGCGCTCGCTGGATCTGGTCGTCGCCATGTACGCGGTGCTGGAGGCCGGTGGCGCGTACGTGCCGCTGGATCCGGATCAGCCCGACGAGCGCATCGACTACGTGCTCGACACCGCGCGCCCGGTCGCGATCCTCACCACCGGCCGCGACGATTTCGTCACCGGCCGCAATGTGCCGGTGCTCGAGGTCGACACGCTGAACCTGGAGGCCTACTCCGACGCGCCGATCACGGATGCCGAACGGGGACAGGAGATCCGGCCCGAGCACACGGCCTACGTCATCTTCACGTCCGGTTCGACCGGCCGCCCGAAGGGCGTCGCGGTCGAGCACGGTGCGATCGTGAACCGCCTGCTGTGGATGCAGCACGAGTACCCGATCGACGCGAACGACGCTGTCCTGCAGAAGACCCCGGCCACCTTCGACGTGTCGGTGTGGGAGTTCTTCTGGCCCCTGCAGACCGGCGCCCGCCTGGTGGTCGCCAGGCCGGACGGCCACCGCGACCCGGTGTACCTGGCCCAGGTCATCGCCGAGACCGGCATCACCACGGCCCACTTCGTGCCGTCGATGCTGTCGGTGTTCGTCGCCACCCTCGGCAACGAGAACGGCGACTCCTCGCTCCCCGCACCGCGTTTGCGGCAGGTGTTCGCCTCGGGTGAGGCGCTGCCCGCGCCGACCGCGCAGAAGCTGCGCGAGCTCACCGGCGCGCGCCTGCACAACCTGTACGGCCCGACCGAAGCGGCCGTCGACGTCACCTACCACGAGGTCGTGGACACCGACACCGTGTTCGTGCCGATCGGCCGCCCGGTGTGGAACACCGAGACCTACGTGCTCGACGCCCGCCTGCACCCGGTCGCGCCGGGTGTCGCGGGTGAGCTCTATCTGGCGGGCGATCAGCTGGCGCGCGGCTACCTCGGTCGCCCCGACCTGTCGGCGGATCGCTTCGTCGCCAACCCGTTCGTCTCCGGCGACCGCATGTACCGCACCGGTGACCTGGTCTCCTGGACCGCCGACGGTGAGCTGAACTACCTGGGCCGCACCGACTTCCAGGTGAAGCTGCGCGGTCTGCGCATCGAGCTGGGTGAGATCGAGGCCGCGCTGCTGGCGCAGCCGGGCGTCGCCCAGTCGGTCGTGGTGGTGCGCACCGACGCGCACGCCGGTGACCAGCTGGTCGGCTATGTGGTGCGCGAGCCCGAGGCGGTCGTGGACGTCGACGCGGTCAAGGCCGCGCTGAGCGGCTCGCTGCCCGCCTACATGGTCCCGGCCGCGCTCGTGGTGCTGGACGCCTTCCCGGTCAACGCCTCCGGCAAGCTGGACCGCCGGGCCCTGCCCGCGCCGGTCTTCGAGGCCAAGCGCTTCCGCGCCCCCTCGACCCCGATCGAGGAGATCATCGCGCAGATCTTCGCCGACCTGCTCGGCGTCGAGCGCGTCGGCGTGGACGACGACTTCTTCGAGCTGGGCGGCAACTCGCTGGTCGCCACCCAGGTGGTGGCCCGCCTGGCCGCCGCGCTGAACGCCGAGATCGGCGTGCGTGTGCTGTTCGAGGCCCCGACCGTGGCCGCGCTGGCGGCCCGCGTCGAGTCGCACGCGGGAACCGGTGTGCGCCAGGCGCTCACGGTTCGGTCCCGGCCGGAGTACCCGCCGCTGTCGCTGGCGCAGCAGCGCATGTGGTTCCTCAACCGGTTCGATCCGGAATCGGCCGCCAACAACATCCCGGCGGCCGTACGGCTCACCGGCGCACTGGATCTCGACGCCATGCGCGGGGCCATCGCCGACGTGGTGGCGCGGCACGAGTCGCTGCGCACCCTCTACCCGTCGCACGAGGGCGTCGCCTACCAGAAGGTGCTGCCCACCGGCCGCGCCATCCCCGAGCTGGATGTGCTGGACGTGACCGAGGGCGAATTGTTCGCCGCGGTCTACGACTTCGCCGCCCGCGGCTTCGACGTCACCACCGAAACCGCCGTCCGCCTGCGCGCCTATCGCCTCGCGGCCGACGATCACGTGCTGGTGCTGGTGGCCCACCACATCGCCGCCGACGGTTTCTCCATGAACCCGCTGGTGCGCGACCTCATGACCGCCTACATCGCGCGCAGCAACGGCGAGACCCCGGGCTGGACCGAACTGCCGGTGCAGTACGCGGATTACGCGCTGTGGCAGCGGGAAACGCTGGGCTCGGAAGAGGATCCGCGCTCGCTCATCACCGAGCAGCTCGACTACTGGCGCGACACCCTGTTCGGCCTGCCGGACGAGCTGCGCCTGTCGGCCAAGCCGCGCCCGGCCGTCGCGTCCTACGACGCCGGCACCCACCGGTTCCAGGTGCCCGGCGAGCTCATCGCCGGGCTGAACCGAGTGGCGCAGTCCAACGGCACCACCCTGTTCATGGTGGTGCACAGTGCTTTCGCCGCGCTGCTGGCGCGACTGAGCGGCACCGAGGACATCGCGGTCGGCATTCCGGTGGCGGGCCGTGGCGAGCAGGCGCTCGACGACCTCGTCGGTATGTTCGTCAACACCCTGGTGCTGCGGTCGCCGGTCGACACCGGCACCAGCTTCACCGACCTGCTGAAGACCGTGCGCGAGCGCGATCTGCAGGCCTTCGCCCACGCGGATGTGCCGTTCGAACGGCTGGTCGAGGTGCTCAACCCGGCCCGCTCGCAGGCCCGGCACCCGCTGTTCCAGGTCATGCTGTCGTTCCAGAACCTGGGCCGCACCTCGCTGGAACTACCGGGTCTGAGCGTGTCCGAGCTGGCCATCGACCAGCAGTCGGCCAAGTTCGATCTGCAGCTGACGCTCAGCGAGATCGTCGATGGCACCGCGGCGAGCCGCGAATTCGACACCGCGGCGAGCCGCGAATTCGATACCGCGGCGAGCCGCGAATTCGATACCGCGACCATGGATGCCGAGCTCGTCTACGCGACAGACCTTTTCGACGCGCAGTACGCCGGTGTCTTCGCGCAGCGCTTCGTCGCCATGCTCACCGCCGTGGCCGCGGACCCGACCCAGCTGGTCGGTGATGTCGAGCTGCTGAGCGACGCCGAGCGCCGCCAGCTGCTGGTCGGCTGGAACGAGACCGCGTTCGAACTCGTCGCCGCGCTGCCGGAGATCTCGGAAGGCGCTGCGGCGACGCTGGTTTCGCTGTTCGAGGCGCAGGTTGCGCTGACTCCCGAAGCGACCGCGGTCACGTTCGAGGGGACACCCGGGCGGAGCCCGGAAAACAAGACACAGTTGTCGTATGCCGAGTTCGCGGCGCGGGTCCGCAAGCTCGCGCGCTGGCTCATCGCCGAGGGCGTCGGCCCGGAATCCTTTGTGGCGCTGGGCATGCGCCGCTCCATCGACCTGGTCGCGGGCATGTACGCCGTCACCGTCGCCGGTGGTGCGTACGTGCCGCTGGATCCGGATCACCCGGCCGAGCGCACCCAGTACATCCTCGAGACCGCACAGCCGGTCTGCGTGCTGACCTCCGGCGACGACTTGGAAGGCGTTGACGCGCGCCAGGTCCGGATCGACGAGCTGGACCTGTCCGGCTTCGCCGACACCCCGGTCGCCGATGCCGAGCGCCGCTCGCCGCTGCGCCCGCAGAACACCGCGTACGTGATCTTCACGTCCGGCTCCACCGGCCGCCCCAAGGGTGTGGCCGTGAGCCACGCGGCCATCGTGAACCGTCTGGTGTGGATGCACGCCCAATACGGGCTGGCCGCCTACGACGTGGTCCTCCAGAAGACCCCCGCCACCTTCGACGTGTCGGTGTGGGAGTTCTTCTGGCCCTTGCAGGTCGGCGCGCGCCTGGTGGTCGCCAAGCCGGACGGCCATCGCGATCCGGCCTACCTGGCCGAGATCATCGTCCGCGAGGGCGTCACGGTCACCCACTTCGTGCCGTCCCTGCTGGCGGTCTTCGTGGCCACCCTGGCGGGCCAGGGATCGAATACCGTGGCCGCGGCCGACTGCGTCAGCCTGACCAATGTCTTCGCCTCCGGCGAGGGCCTGCCCGCGCCGACCGCGCAGAAGCTGCGCGAACTGACCGGCGCTCGCCTGCACAACCTGTACGGCCCCACCGAGGCCGCGGTCGACGTGACCTTCCACGAGGTCAACGACGCCGACCTGGCCTCGGTGCCGATCGGCGCGCCGGTCTTCAACACCCAGGTGTACGTGCTGGATTCGCGTCTGAGGCCGGTTCCGGTTGGTGTCGCGGGTGAGCTGTACCTGGCGGGCGATCAGCTGGCCACCGGCTATGTGGCGCGCCCCGACCTGACCGCGGATCGCTTCGTGGCCAACCCCTTCGGCGACGGCGCCCGCATGTACCGCACCGGTGACCTGGTCACCTGGACGGGCAATGGCGAGCTGGAGTACCTGGGCCGCACCGACTTCCAGGTGAAGCTGCGCGGTCTGCGTATCGAGCTCGGCGAGATCGAGTCGGCGCTCACCGCGCTGCCGTCGATCGCCCAGTCCGTGGTCGTCGTGCGCAACGACGAGCGCACCGGCGATCAGCTGGTCGCGTACCTGATCGCCGCCGACGGTCACCTGGACCTCGACGCGGTCAAGGACGAACTGTCCGAACGGCTTCCGGCCTACATGGTCCCGGCCGCCTTCATGGTGCTGGACGCCTTCCCGCTCAACGCCTCCGGCAAGCTGGACCGCAGGCAGCTACCCGCGCCGACGTTCGCCGCCAAGTCCTTCCGCGCCCCGGCCACGCCGGTGCAGCAGACCGTCGCCGGCACCATCGCCGACGTGCTCGGCCTGGACCGGGTCGGCCTGGACGACGACTTCTTCGAGCTCGGCGGCAACTCGCTGATCGCCACCCAGGTGATCGCGCGCCTGTCCGCTGCCCTGGACGCCGACATCCCGCTGCGCACCCTGTTCGAGGCCACCACCGTGGCTTCCCTTGCCGCGCAATTGGAATCGCGCGTCGGCACCGGGGCTCGCGCGGCGCTGGTCGCCCAGGAGCGCCCGGAGCTGGTGCCGCTGTCGCTCGCGCAGCAGCGCATGTGGTTCCTGAACCGCTTCGACAACCGCACCGCGGTCAACAACATCCCGGTGGCGCTGAAGCTCACCGGCCCGATGGACCCGGCCGCCTTCACCGCCGCCATCGGCGACGTGCTGGCCCGCCACGAGTCGCTGCGCACCATCTACCCCGAGGTCGAGGGCGATGGCTACCAGCGCATCCTGCCGCTGTCCGAGGTCGACTTCGAGGTGCGGACCGAAACCGTCACCGCGGCCGACCTGACCGCGCGCATCACGCAGCTCGCGAGCGTGTTCTTCGACGTCACCCGGGAACTGCCGTTCCGCGCGACGGTGCTCAGCCTGAGCGAGACGGTGCCCAATACGGTGGTCGCGGGGCCCTCTGTGGTTACGCAGGCCAGCGCGGAGAGGCGGAGCGACTCCTCCGGGCCTGACGCGCCCGCCGAGCACGTGGTCGTGCTGGTGCTGCACCACATCAGCGCGGATGGCGTCTCGCTGCGCCCGCTGCTGCGGGATGTGGTGGCCGCCTATCTGTCCCGCAGCACCGGCGAGGCCCCGGCCTGGTCGCCGCTGCCGGTGCAGTACGCCGACTACACGCTGTGGCAGCGCGAGATCCTCGGCGCGGAAACCGATTCCGAGTCCCTCGCGGCCCAGCAGATCGCCTACTGGACCGACCGGCTGGCCGACCTGCCCGAGCAGATCGAGCTGCCCGCCGACCGCCCGCGGCCGGAGATCGCCACCAATGCCGGTGGCACCTACGACTTCTCGATCGACGCCGAGCTGCATCGCGCCCTGACCGGCGTGGCCCGCGAGCACGACGTCACCCTGTTCATGCTGGTGCACGCCGCCCTGGCCACCTGGGCCGCGCGCCTGTCCCGCGCCACCGACATCGCCATCGGCACCCCCATCGCGGGCCGCGGCGAACGCGCGCTGGACGACCTGGTCGGCATGTTCGTCAACACCCTGGTGCTGCGCAGCGAGGTGCGGCCGGACGCCGCCTTCCGCGACCTGCTGGCCCAGGTGCGCCGTACCGACCTGGCCGCCTTCGCGCACGCCGATGTGCCGTTCGAGCGCCTCGTCGACGTGCTCAGCCCGGTCCGCTCGCAGGCGCACCACCCGCTGTTCCAGGTGGCGCTGACCTTCGAGGCCGCCGGGGCCAAGGACGCCGCGGCGGTCGCGCTGCCCGGCCTCGAGCTCGAGGTCGTCGAATTCGACCCGGGCACCGCCAAGTTCGACGTGCAGCTCACCGTGAGCGAGCGCGCCGACGGCTCGCTGGGCCTGTCCTGGAACTACGCCGCCGACCTGTTCGACGCCGAGACCGTCATCTCCTTCGCCGAGCGCCTGGTCCGCATCCTGCGCGCGGTCGCCGAGGATCCGGCCGCGCTCATCGGCGATATCGACCTGCTGGGCGAGGGCGAGCGCCACAATGTGGCCGAGCACTGGGTCTCCGCGGGCGAGGACATCGTCGCCCTGGCCCGGACCGCGCGGGCCGCGGTCGCCGACGCCGAACGCGCTGTCGCCGAGGGCACCTCGGGCATCGCGCCCGAGGCCGCCGCCCTGGTCGCGCTGGGCGCGTCCGCCGAGCGCCTGGCCAACCCGCTGGCCGCCCTGGCCAGCCCCTTCGTGGCGGCCGACGCCACCCTGTCGAGCCTGTTCGACCTGGCGGTGGCCGCGAATCCGGAGCGCGTCGCGGTGCGCTTCGGCGACGAGGGACTCAGCTACTTCGAGCTGGACCGCCGCGCGAATGTGCTGGCGCGCCGCCTGATCGGCGAGGGTGCGGGACCGGAATCGCTGGTCGCGGTGCTGCTGCCGCGTTCGGCGGATCTGGTGGTGGCGCTGCTGGCCGTGATCAAGACCGGTGCGGGCTACGTGCCGATCGATCCGACCTACCCGGCCGACCGCATCGCCTACGTGCTGTCGGACGCGCGGCCGACCAGTGTGATCACCGACTCGACCGTGCAGGTCGAGCTGCCGGCCGAGCTGAAGACCGTGCTGCTGGACGGGTTCTCGCTGGAGGCCGGCGATATCGTGGACGCGGCCGACGGGCCGGTCACCGATGCCGACCGCCGGGCCGCGCTGCGCCCGGACCACGTCGCCTACGTCATCTACACCTCCGGCTCCACCGGCCGCCCCAAGGGCGTGGCCGTGGCGCACCGGAATGTGGTGCGGCTCATGGCGAACACCGATCGCGAGTTCGGCTTCGGCCCCGACGACGTGTGGACCCTGTTCCACTCCTACGCGTTCGACTTCTCGGTGTGGGAGCTGTGGGGCCCGCTGCTCTACGGCGGCAAGCTCGTCGTGGTCGACTACTACGTCTCCCGCTCGCCCGAGCAGTTCCTGGAACTGCTGCGCCGCGAACAGGTCACGGTGCTCAACCAGACCCCGTCGGCCTTCTACCAGCTGGCCGAGGCGGACCGGATCGCCACCTCGGCGAGCCGAGAATCGGATACAGCCGCCGGTGACCAGCAGTCGCTGGCGCTGCGCTACGTCGTCTTCGGCGGTGAGGCGCTCGAGCTGCGCCGCCTCTCGGATTGGGTTGCCCGCCACGGAGATTCCACGCCGTACCTGGTGAACATGTACGGCATCACCGAGACCACCGTGCACGTGTCCGTGCGCGTGCTCGACGCCGACACCATCGCCGCCGCCACCGGTTCGGTGGTCGGCCGGGCCATCGCGGGCCTGCGCGTCTACGTCCTCGACGACCGCCTGCACCCGGTGCCGGTCGGTGTGGCGGGCGAAATGTACGTCGCCGGACCGCAGTTGGCGCGCGGCTACCTGGGCCGCCCGGACCTGTCCGCGGCCCGTTTCGTGGCGAGCCCCTTCGGGGTGCCGGGCGAGCGGCTGTACCGCTCCGGTGACGTGGCGCGCTGGAACCGCTTCGGTGAGCTCGAATACCTGGGCCGCGCCGACGACCAGGTCAAGGTGCGCGGTTTCCGCATCGAGCTCGGTGAGATCGAGTCCGCCGTGCTGGCCCAGCCGGGCGTGGCCCAGGCCGCGGTCATCGTGCGCGAGGACCAGCCGGGCGATCAGCGCATCGTGGCCTACGTGGTGCCGGCCGTCGCGAGCCGCGAAATGGAAACGGACGGCGTCTCCTTCGCTGCCGACGCCGTCCGCGACGGCGCGGCCGAGCTGCTGCCGTCCTACATGGTCCCGTCCGCGATCGTGGTGCTGGATCGAATCCCGTTGACCGTCAACGGCAAGCTGGACCGCCGGGCGCTTCCGGCCCCGGCCGCGCAGGCGCGGGCCTTCCGCGCCCCGGAGACCCCGGTGCAGGAGACGGTCGCCGCCGTCTTCGCCGAGGTCCTCGACCTGCCGCGGGTCGGCCTGGACGACGACTTCTTCGACCTGGGCGGCAACTCGCTCATCGCCACCCGTGTCGTATCGCGCATCGGCGCGGCCCTGGACACCACGGTCGCGGTGCGCACCCTGTTCGAGGCCAGCACCGTCGAGGCCCTGGCCGCACGCATCGAATCGCATGCCGACGGCGCGTCCCGCGCCAAGCTGGTGGCCCGCACCCGGACTGCCGGTGAGCTCGTGCCGCTCTCGTTCGCGCAGCAGCGCATGTGGTTCCTGAACCAGTACGACACCTCCTCGGCGGCCTACAACCTGCCGCTGGCCATCCGCCTTCGCTCCGTCGACCCGCGCTTCGGCGAACTCGACACCGCCGCACTGGAACTCGCGGTCGCGGATGTGGTCCGCCGCCACGAGTCGCTGCGCACCCGGTACCCGGAGCACGGCGGCACCCCGATGCAGGTGGTCGTCCCGGCCGAGGAGATCGCCCTCGATCTGCGGCCGGTCACGGTCGCGGCCGAGGACGTGACCGCCACCGTGACCGCCTTCGCCACGCTGGGCTTCGATGTGGCCGAACAGGTTCCGCTGCGCGCCCGCCTGTTCCGCGTCGGCGGCGAGGAGGCCACCGAGCACGTGCTCGTGGTGGTCGTGCACCACATCGCGGGTGACGGTTTCTCGATGTCCCCGCTGGCCCGCGACGTCATGGTCGCCTACACCGCGCGCAACCAGGGCGCGGTCCCGAGCTGGGCCCCGCTGGCCGTCCAGTACGCCGACTTCGCTGTCTGGCAGCGCGAAGTGCTGGGCTCGGAAGAGGATTCGTCCTCGATCATGGCCCGCCAGGTGGCCTACTGGCAGCGTGTGCTCGGCGGCGTGCCCGACGAGCTGGCCCTGCCCACCGACCGCCCGCGCCCGGCCATCGCCTCGCACCGCGGCGCGACGCTGCAGCGCACGCTGTCGCCGGAGCTCGTCGCGGCGCTGGAAGACGTTGCCCGACAGCGGGGTTCGTCGCTGTTCATGGTCATGCACAGCGCCCTCGCGGTGCTGCTGGCCCGGCTGTCCGGCGGCGACGACATCGCGGTCGGCACCCCGGTCGCCGGTCGCGGTGAGGCCGCGCTCGACGACCTGGTCGGCATGTTCGTCAACACCCTGGTGCTGCGCACCGGCATCGACCCGGCCGAATCGTTCACCGACCTGCTGGACCGCGTGCGGCACACCGACCTCGACGCCTTCGGCAATGCCGACGTGCCGTTCGAGCGGCTGGTGGAGCTGCTCGCGCCCGAGCGCTCGCAGGCCCGCAACCCGCTGTTCCAGGTCATGCTGGCCTTCCAGAACCTGGATCGCACCAGCATCGAGCTGCCGGGGCTGACCGTCTCCACACTCGACCTCGACGAGAGCATCTCCCGCTTCGACCTGCAGTTCACGCTCTCGGAGCAGGACTCCGGAATGGCGCTGGCGCTGACCTACGCCACCGACCTGTTCGACGCGGCTACCGCGGCCGGATTCGCGCAGCGCTGGGTGCGGGTGCTCGAGGCCGTCGCGGCCGACCCCGAGATCGGCGTCGGCGCGATCGACATCCTGGACCAGGACGAACGCGCCGATCTGGTGGCCCGTTTCGGCCTGCCCGCCGTCCCGGCGCGCACGCTGCCCGAGCTCATCGCCGACGCCGTCGCCATCGACCCGGCCGCGACCGCGGTCGTGTTCGAGGGGAGGAGTCTGTCCTACGGCGAGCTGGATGCCCGCTCGAACCGCCTGGCGCGCTTGCTCATCGAGCGCGGCATCGGCGCCGAGGATCTGGTCGCCGTGGCCGTGCCGCGGTCGGACGACTCCTACTTCGCCGAATGGGCGGTGTCCAAGACCGGTGCGGCCTTCGTGCCGGTGGACCCGAACTACCCCGCCGACCGCATCGCCCACATGGTCACCGACTCCGGTTCGCCGGTCGGTCTCACCGTGGCGTCGGTGCGCGCGGACATGCCGGACTCGGTCGAGTGGCTGGTGCTCGACGAGCTGGACCCGAATGGCTTCGCGGACACCGCGATCGCCGACGACGAACGGGCGCGCCCGCTGCGTCCGGAACACCCGGCCTACGTCATCTACACCTCCGGTTCCACCGGTGTGCCCAAGGGCGTCGTGGTCACCCATGCCGGTCTGGCCAACTTCAGCGTCGAGCAGGCCGAGCGGTATGCGCTCGACTCCTCCTCGCGCGCACTGCATTTCGCCTCGCCGTCGTTCGACGCGTCCATGCTGGAGTTCCTGCTCGCCATCGGCAAGGGCGGCACCCTGGTGGTCGTCCCGCCCGGCACCTACGGCGGCGAGGAGCTCGCCGAGCTGATCCGCCGCGAGCAGGCCACCCACGCCTTCATCACCCCGGCCGCGCTGTCCACCTTCGGACCGGCGGGCCTGGACTCGCTGCGCGTGCTGGTCGCCGGTGGTGAAGCCGTCCCGGCCGATCTGGTGGAGAAGTGGGCGGTGCCGATCGGAGAGGGGGCACAGTCGGACGGCACCGTTCGTGCCTTCCACAACGGGTACGGCCCGACCGAGACCACCATCATGACCAATATCAGCGATGCGCTGGTGCCGGGTGACCTGGTCACCATCGGCGGTCCCATCCGGGGCATGCAGTCGCTGATCCTCGACAACCGCCTGCGCCCCGTTCCGGTGGGTGTCGCGGGTGAGCTGTATCTGTCGGGTATTCAGCTGGCGCGCGGCTATCACGCGCGGCCGAGCCTGACCGCCGACCGGTTCGTCGCCAACCCGTATGCGGCGGGCGAGCGTATGTACCGCACCGGTGACGTGGTGCGGTGGACCCCGGACGGCTTGGTCGAGTACGTCGGTCGTTCCGACTTCCAGGTGAAGGTGCGTGGTTTCCGCATCGAGCTGGGCGAGATCGACGCCGCGCTGGCCTCGCACGAGTCCGTCGACTTCGCGGTCACCGTCGGCCACAAGAATGCCGCGGGCGCGACGTCGCTGGTGTCGTATGTGGTTGCCACGCCGGGTCATTCGATCGATGTGGCGGCCGTGACCGCGCACGTCGAGGGGCGTCTGCCCGCGTACATGGTGCCGTCCTCGGTCATGGTCATCGACCGGGTGCCGCTGACTCCGGTCGGCAAGCTGGACCGCCGGGCGCTGCCCGAGCCGGTCTTCGCCACCGAGGTCGTCTTCCGCGCCCCGCGCAATGCCCTCGAGCACACCATCGCCGAGGTCTTCGCCGAGGTGCTGGGCCTGGAGCGGGTCGGCATCGACGACTCGTTCTTCGCCCTGGGCGGTGACTCCATCGTCTCCATTCAGCTGGTGTCGCGGGCCAAGGCGCGCGGCGTGGTGTTCTCGCCGCGCGACGTGTTCGAGCAGCGCACCGTCTCCGGCCTGGCCGCCGTCGCGGAAACCACGGATGGCCAGGGCGATTCGGCCCCGCAGCTGACCGAGTTGCCGGGCGGCGGCGTCGGCGTCATGCCGTTGACCCCGGTGATCCGCTTCATGGCGGGCCGGCCGGGCGAGTTCGGCCGCTTCAACCAGACCATGGCGCTGGAACTGCCGATCGGTATCGATCGCGCGGGCATCGCCGCCACCGTCGGCGCGGTCATCGACCGCCACGACATGCTGCGGGCTCGCCTGCGCCGGGTGCCGGACGCGGATTGGATCGTCGAGACCGGCGCTCCCGGCACCGTCGACGCGGATTCGCTCATCGACCGCACCGAGTTCGACGCGGCCACCACCGACGAGCAGCTGCTCGAGATCGCCACGGCCGCACTGGATGCCACCCTCGACAAGCTGGATCCCGCTGCGGGACAGGTCATCCGGTTCGTATGGCTGGAGCCGTCCGACAACTCCCGGGCGGGACGCCTCGTGGTCGCCGGTCACCACCTCGTGGTCGACGGTGTCACCTGGCGAATCCTGGTGCCGGACTTCGTCGCCGCCTGGGGCCAGCTGTCCGCCGGGCAGACCCCCGAGCTGGTCGCCCCCGCCACCAGCATGCGCACCTGGGCGCACGCTCTCGAGCGGGAGGCCGCCACCGACGAGCGTGTCGCCGAACTGGACTTCTGGCGCACCGTCATCGAGGGTCCGGACCCGCTGCTCACCGAGCGCGCGATGGACCCGGCCGTGGATGTCACCGCCACTGTCGTCAAGCACCGCGTCGAGCTGTCGGCCGAGGCGACCAAGTCGTTGCTGACGACCGTGCCCGCGCTGTTCCATGGCGGCGTGAACGACGGTCTGCTGACCGCACTCGCCTTGGCGGTGGCCAAGTTCCGCGCTGCCAAGGGACTGGGGGAGAAGGCCGGGGGGCAGGACACAGCCCTCGTCCGGCTGGAGGGCCACGGTCGTGAGGAGGAGGTCGTGCCCGGCGCCGACCTGTCCCGCACGGTCGGCTGGTTCACCGCCATCTTCCCGGTGCGCTTCGACCTCTCGGGTATCGATGTGGACGCCGCCCTCACCGGCGGCCCCGCCATGGGCCGGGCCATCAAGGCCGTCAAGGAGCAGCTGCTCGCGGTGCCGGACAAGGGCATCGGTTACGGCCTGCTGCGCTACATGAACTCGGACACCGCGGGTCAGCTGCCCAAGCTGCTGCCGGGCCAGGTCAGCTTCAACTACCTGGGCCGGGTCAACGAGGGCGACGTGCCCGAGGCGCTGCGCGGCTTCGGCTGGATCCCGGCGCCCGAGTTGGCCGAGCTGGCGGGCGCCTACGACGCCGACATGCCGGCCATGGCCCCGATCGACATCAATGCCATCGTGGCCGGCGACAAGCTGACCGCGAACATCGGCTACCCGAGCACGCTGCTCTCCGCCGACGAGATCGCCGAGTTCGCGGCGCTGTGGACCGCCGCGCTGGAAGCCGTTGCGCGGCACGCGGAATCGGCGCAGGCAGGCGGGCACACCCCGTCCGACTTCGGTCTGGTGCGCGTCACCCAGCGCGATATCGACGGCTGGGAGAAGCAGTACGGTGCGCTGAACCAGGTGTGGCCGCTGTCCGCGCTGCAGGCCGGTCTGCTCTTCCACGCGCAGCTGGCGGCCACCTCGGTGGACGTCTACACCGCGCAGGCGGTGCTCACCCTCGAGGGCCGCGTCGACGCCGACCGGCTGCGCTCGGCCGCGCAGGCGCTCATCGAACGCCACGAAATTCTGCGCACCGCCTACGTGAACGACGCGTCGGGCGTGCCGGTGCAGGTGGTCATCGACGGCGTGAAGGTGGCGTGGACCAACCACAACCTCACCGATATCGCCGACGACGCCGCCCGGGCCACGCGGGCGGCGGAGATCATCGCCGCCGACCGCGTGCAGCGCTTCGACCTGACCGCGCCGCCGCTCATCCGCTACACCCTGGTGCGCACTGCCGCGAACAGCTACCAGCTGGCCGTGGCCAACCACCACATCCTGCTCGACGGCTGGTCCATGCCGCTGCTCATGCAGGACCTGCTGGTGCTGTACGCGACGCACTCCGACACCGCGGTGCTGCCGCCGGTGCGCTCCTACCGCCACTTCCTGGAATGGGTTGCGCAGCAGGACCGTCCGGCCTCGCTGGCGGCGTGGCAGCGGTCGCTGCACGGCGTCTCCGAGCCGACCCTGCTCACCCGCCCCGACGCGGGCCGCGAGATCACCGCCCTGTCCGGCGAGTACTTCTTCGACCTGGACGAGGCCGCGACCGCGCGCCTGACCGCGCTGGCCGCCGACCTCGGCGTCACCCCGAACACCGTGCTCCAGGTCGCCTGGGGCATCCTGCTCGGCCGCCTCACCGGCCGCGAGGACGTGCTCTTCGGCACCACGGTGTCCGGCCGTCCGGCCCAGCTGTCCGGCGTCGAGTCGATGGTGGGTCTGTTCATCAACACCGTGCCGGTGCGGGTCGCCTTCGACCCGGCCGAGCCGGCGAGCGCACTGCTCACCCGCACCCAGGGCGAGCAGGCCGATCTGCTCGACCACCACTACGTGGGCCTGGCCGATATCCAGACGGCCGCGGGCATCGGAGGGCTCTTCGACACCCTGGTCGTCTTCGAGTCCTATCCCGTCGACGCGGAGGGCATCCGGTCCCAGGCCGCCGATATCGACGGCATGGCCGTCACCGGCCTGGACGCCGCGGACGCCACCCACTACCCGCTGACCCTCATCGCCCAGCTCGACACCCGCTTGCGCATCCGCGCCGGCTACCTGCGCGACCTGTTCGACGAGGACACCGTCCACCGCATCGCCGATCGCCTGGTGCGCGTGCTGACCGCCATCACCACGGAACCCGCTGCGGCCGTGGGCGATATCGAACTGCTGGACGCACCCGAACGCGAGCTGGTCGTCGAACGCTGGAACGACACCGCCTTCGACGTCGAGGCCGTGCTCACCGAGCACAAGGCCGAGGCCGCGACCCTGGTAGCGATGTTCGAGGCGCAGGTGGAGCGGACGCCCGACGCGACCGCGGTCAGCTTCGAGGGGACCGGTCTGTCCTACGCCGAGTTCGCCGACCGGGTGCACCGCCTGGCCCGCTGGCTCGTCGAGCGTGGCGTCGGCGCGGAATCTTTTGTGGCACTGGGCATGCGGCGCTCCCTCGACCTGGTGGTCGGCATGTACGCCGTCACCGTGGCCGGGGCCGCCTACGTGCCGCTGGACCCGGATCACCCGGCCGAGCGCATCGAGTACATCCTCGAGACCGCCGACCCGGTCACCGTCCTGACCTCCGGCGAGGACCTGCCGATCGATACCGCGCAGGTCCGCATCGACATGCTGGAGCTGGCCAGCTACTCGGCCGCTCCGCTCACCGATGCGGATCGCCGTGCGCCGCTGCGGGAGTCGAACAACGCCTACGTGATCTTCACGTCGGGTTCGACCGGTCGCCCGAAGGGTGTGGCGGTGCCGCACTCGGCGATCGTCAACCGCCTCGTCTGGATGCAGGCGGCCTACGGCCTGACCGGCGACGACGTCGTCCTGCAGAAGACACCGGCCACCTTCGACGTGTCGGTGTGGGAGTTCTTCTGGCCCTTGCAGATCGGCGCGACGCTGGTCGTGGCCAAGCCCGACGGCCACCGCGACCCGGCCTACCTCGCGGACCTCATTGCGCGCGAAGGCGTGACGGTCACCCACTTCGTGCCGTCCATGCTCGCGGCCTTCGTGGCGGAGCTCGCGAGCCGAGTCGCCCCGGAGCGAAGCGGAGGGGCAATCGGACACAGCCTGCGCAAGGTCTTCGCCTCCGGTGAGGCCCTCGCGCCCAAGCCCGCGCACAAGCTGCGCGAGCTGACCGGCGCCGAGCTGCACAACCTGTACGGCCCCACCGAGGCCGCGGTCGACGTCACCTACCACCAGGTGGTGGACACCGACGTCGACACCGTGCCGATCGGCCGCCCGGTGTTCAACACCGAGGTCTACGTGCTGGATTCGCGGCTGCGCCCGGCCCCGGTCGGGGTCGCGGGTGAGCTGTACCTGGCGGGCGACCAGCTCGCCACCGGGTACGTGGCGCGTCCGGATCTCACCTCGGATCGCTTCGTGGCCAACCCCTTCGGGGACGGCGAGCGCATGTACCGCACGGGTGACCTGGTCACCTGGACCGCGGACGGCGAGCTGGAGTACATCGGCCGCACCGACTTCCAGGTGAAGCTGCGTGGTCTGCGCATCGAGCTCGGCGAGATCGAATCCGCGCTCACCGCACTGGATTCCATCGCGCAGTCGGTGGTCGTGGTGCGCAGCGACGTGCACACCGGCGATCAGCTCGTCGCCTACGTCATCCCGGCGGCGGGCCACACCGTGGACGTCGAGAAGGTGCGTCTGGAGATCGGCGAGAGCCTGCCCGCGTACATGGTGCCCTCGGTCCTGATGGCGCTCGAGGAGTTCCCGCTCAATGCCTCCGGCAAGCTGGACCGCAAGGCGCTGCCCGCACCGGTGTTCGAGGCCGCGGTATTCCGCGCGCCCGTTACCCCGGTCGAGCAGATCGTGGCCGGCGTGTTCGCCGAGATCCTCGGCCTGGAGCGGGTCGGCCTCGACGACGACTTCTTCGCGCTCGGCGGCAACTCGCTCATCGCCACCCAGGTGGCGGCGCGCCTGTCGGCCGCGTTGGACACCCACCTGGGTGTGCGCGAGATCTTCGAGGCGTCGACCGTGGCCGCCCTGGCGGCGCGCGCCGAAACCCATTCCGGCGCGGGCACTCGCCAGGCGCTGATCGCGCAGCAGCGGCCGGAGCGGCTGCCGCTGTCGCTGGCCCAGCAGCGCATGTGGTTCCTCAACCGGTTCGATCCCGAATCGGCCGTGGACAATATCCCGGCGGCCGTGCGCCTGTCGGGTCTGGTGGACCGCCAGGCCCTGCAGATCGCCGTCGCCGACGTGCTGGCACGGCACGAGTCGCTGCGCACCCGCTATCCGGAGATCGGCGAAGCGTGGGGAGGCGGAGCACAGGCGTTCCAGGAGATCGTCCCCACCGCACAGGTCATTCCGGACCTGACCCCGGTCGAGGTCTCCGAAGCCGAGCTGCCGCAGGCACTCTCGGAGCTGGTGCTGAGCGGCTTCGACGTCACCGTGGACGTGCCGTTCCGGGCCCGCCTGTTCGAGGTCAGCCCCACCGAGCACGTGCTCGCGCTGGTCGTGCACCACATCTCGGCCGACGGCTTCTCCATGGGCCCGCTCACCCGGGATGTCATGACCGCCTACGGCGCTCGCGTCGAGGGCGGCGAGCCCGGCTGGCAGCCGCTGGATGTCCAGTACGCGGACTACGCGCTGTGGCAGCGCGCGGTGCTCGGCGACGAGACCGACGCCGAATCCGTGATCTCCCAGCAGATCTCGTACTGGCGCGACTCGCTGCGCGGCCTGCCCGACCAGCTGGACCTGCCCGCCGACCGGCCGCGTCCGGCCGTCGCGTCGGGCCGCGGCGCGACCCACGTCTTCACCGTCGATGCCGACACCCACGCCAAGCTGACCGAACTGGCCCGCACCCGCGGCGCGACGCTGTTCATGGTCATGCACTCCGCCCTGGCGGCGCTGCTGTCGCGCCTGTCGGGTGAGGCGGACATCGCGATCGGCACCCCGGTCGCCGGTCGTGGTGAACGCGCCCTCGACGACCTCATCGGCATGTTCGTCAACACCCTGGTGCTGCGCACCGAGGTGGACGGCGGCGCCGGCTTCACCGAACTCCTGGACACGGTGCGCGCCACCGACATCCAGGCCTTCGGCCACGCCGACCTGCCCTTCGAGCGCCTGGTCGAGATCCTCAACCCGGCCCGCTCGCAGGCCCGGCACCCGCTGTTCCAGGTCATGCTGTCGTTCCAGAACACCGGCATCACCGAACTGGAACTGCCCGGCCTGACCGTGAGCGCCGTCGATCTACCGATCGACACCGCCAAGTTCGACCTGCAGCTGGTCCTCACCGAGCAGCTCGGCACCAACGACGTGACCGGCAACGGCCACGGCTCCGCCCCGTCCGGCATCACCGCCGAACTCATCTACGCCACCGACCTGTTCGACGCGGCCACCATGGCGCGCTTCGCCGACCGGTTCGATCTGCTGCTGAAGGCCATTGCGGCACAGCCGGAACGGGCCATCGGCGATATCGACCTGCTGGTCTCGGGTGAGCGCACCCGGGTGCTGCGGGACTGGAACCGGACCACCGCGGACGTCGACTCCGTGCTCGCGGAACTGACCTCCGGGACGCTGTCCGACGAGACCACCGCCGAGGGCGAGGTCGTGCGCAGTGCCTCCGGCGACGCGGGCAAGACCCTGGTCGCACTGTTCGAGGCCCAGGCCTCTCGGACCCCCGACACGACCGCGGTCAGCTTCGAGCACGCCGATACCTCCCAACCGGCTACAGGTCTGTCCTACGCCGAGTTCGCCGGACGCGTGCACCAGCTGGCCCGCAAGCTCATCGAGGCCGGGGTCGGCCCGGACAGCCTGGTGGCCCTGGGCATGCGCCGTTCGCTGGACCTGGTGGTCGCCATGTACGCGATCATCGAGGCCGGTGGCGCGTACGTGCCGCTGGACCTGGACCAGCCGGCCGACCGCATCGACTACGTGCTCGAGACGGCCCGGCCGGTGTGCGTGCTCACCACCGAGCGCGACGGGTTCACCCACGCGAGCGTGCCGACCGTCGCGGTCGACACCATCGACCTGTCGGATTATTCCGACGCCGTGCTCACCGACGCGGATCGCATTGCGCCGCTGCGGGCTTCGAACACCGCGTACGTGATCTTCACCTCCGGTTCGACCGGCCGCCCGAAGGGTGTGGCGGTGCCGCATTCGGCGATCGTGAACCGCCTGGCGTGGATGCAGGCCGAATACGGCCTGACCGCCGCCGACGTGGTGCTGCAGAAGACCCCGGCTACCTTCGACGTGTCGGTGTGGGAGTTCTTCTGGCCCTTGCAGATCGGCGCGAAGCTGGTCGTGGCCAAGCCGGACGGCCACCGGGATCCGGTGTACCTGGCCGAAACCATTGCCCGCGAAGGCGTCACGACCGCGCACTTCGTGCCGTCGATGATGGCGGTGTTCGTGGCGGAGCTCGCGAGTCGAGCCGGAGAAACCCGAATTGGACGCAGCCTGCGGCTGGTCTTCGCCTCCGGTGAGGCGCTGCCCGCGACCACCGCGCAGCAGCTGCGCCGGGTCACCGGCGCCGCCGTGCACAACCTGTACGGCCCGACCGAAGCGGCCGTCGACGTCACCTACCACCAGGTCACCGACGCCGACACCCAGACCGTGCCGATCGGCCGTCCGGTGTTCAACACCCAGGTGTACGTGCTGGATTCGCGTCTGCGCCCGGTCGCGCCGGGCATGGCGGGCGAGCTCTACCTGGCGGGCGTACAGCTGGCGCGCGGCTATGTGGCACGGGCCGACCTGTCCTCGGATCGCTTCGTGGCCAACCCCTTCACGCCCGGCAAGCGCATGTACCGCACGGGTGACCTGGTCACCTGGACCGCGGACGGCGAGCTGGAGTACATCGGCCGCACCGACTTCCAGGTGAAGCTGCGCGGTCTGCGCATCGAGCTCGGCGAGATCGAATCCGCGCTCACCGCCCATCCGAGCGTGTCCCAGGCGGTCGTGGTCCTGCGCTCCGACGCCCGCACCGGCGATCAGCTCGTGGCCTACGTGATTCCCGAGTCGTCCGCCTCGGAACCCGCCCGGAGCGGAGCGGAGGGCAATCTGGACACAGCGCTGCGTGACCACCTGGCCGCGCAGCTGCCGTCCTACATGGTTCCCGCCGCGTTCGTGGCCCTGGGCGCGTTCCCGCTCAGCGCCAACGGCAAGCTGGACCGCCGCGCCCTGCCCGAGCCGGAATTCGCCGCGCGCGAATTCCGTGCCGCCGCAACGCGGACCGAGGAGATCGTGGCGGGCGTCTTCGCCGAGGTGCTCGGACTCGAGAACCCGGTCGGCGCAGACGACGACTTCTTCGAACTGGGCGGCAACTCGCTGATCGCCACCCAGGTCGTCGCCCGCCTGGGCGCGGCGCTCGACACCCGCATCCCGGTCCGCACCCTGTTCGACGCCCCGACCGTGGCCGCCCTGGCCGCGCGGGTGGCGGCGCAGACGGGCACCGGTGGCCGCCGAGCCCTGGTGGCCCAGGCCCGGCCGGACGAGATCCCGCTGTCGCTGGCCCAGCAGCGCATGTGGTTCCTCAACCGCTTCGACACCGCCTCGGCCGTCAAC
This sequence comes from Nocardia sp. NPDC101769, assembly GCF_044766925.1. Classification (NCBI taxonomy): domain Bacteria; kingdom Bacillati; phylum Actinomycetota; class Actinomycetes; order Mycobacteriales; family Nocardiaceae; genus Nocardia; species Nocardia sp. NPDC101769. The sequence continues at coordinate 40,391 of NZ_JBIWMX010000047.1, forward strand.
AACATCCCGCTCGCGGTGCGCCTGACCGGCGACCTCGACGTGGACGCCCTGCTGGCCGCCGTCGGTGATGTGCTGGAGCGGCACGAGGTGCTGCGCACCGTCTACCCGGAGAACGCCGAAGGCCGTGGCGTGCAGGTCATCCTGCCCGCCGACCAGGTCCGCCTGGACTCGGCCGCCAATGCCGGCATCCACGGTGGCGGCACCGGCCTGGCCCCGGTCGAGGTGGCCGAGGCCGACCTGCGCGAGCGCATCGCCGAGTTGGTCCTCGCCGGCTTCGACGTGACCGCCGCGGCCCCCGTGCGCGCCGGACTGTTCCGGGTCTCGGATGCCGGACAGCCCACGCACGTGCTGGTTTTCGTGGTGCACCACATCTCGGGCGACGGCTGGTCGGTGCGCCCGCTGGCCCGCGACGTCATGGTCGCCTACGCGGCCCGCGCCACTGGTGAAGCGCCGCACTGGGCGCCGCTGCCGGTGCAGTACGCCGACTTCGCGCTGTGGCAGCGCGAAACCCTCGGCGACGA
>NZ_JBIWMX010000048.1:0-39655 GCF_044766925.1 Nocardia sp. NPDC101769
CACACCCACCACCCAGTGGCCTGCGGGACCAACTGAACACGGAACGAAATCACCTGGCTCTACTCCCGGATGGTCTCGTCATCGGGGACCGCTCACATGCGTTTCCTGGTGGTCTCCCGTTCCGGGATGGACAGCATGGCTCACTGCGGGTCAAGGGCGGCTGATCGTCGGGACCATTTTCACGTCAGTGAACTGATCGGGGCTTAGAGAGCATGGCTGGCAATACTTTTCAAGGGCGACGGATAGAGATCATCGATCACGACGACCTCAGCGTCGATCAGCGAGTCTTCGAGTTCACCGACCCGGCCATACCCGAAGGCGGCTCGCACTTCGCCATTGCGGTCCCGGACCCGGACGACGGGAACGGGTCATGGACCGATGCGGTGGTGAGCCTCCACATCATGAGGTTCCCGTCGATCTGCTGCTGTGGGCGATCGCAAAGGCCAAGGAGATTTCCCGGTTGTAGGGGCTTCCGAAGTTCCGATGATCTCGCCGCCCGCGGCAGACTGCCTGGGCATGGACATACCGGAGAGCACTCGGAAGACGGCCATGGTCGACGCTCGGTCAGTACCAGATCGATACTGCCGGTCGATCTTCCGACGTGTCACGCTGGCCGTTCCGAACAGCACGGTATGCGGCAGATCCGGACGTTCCGTCGGTCCCGCGCTGGCCGGTTCGGTCAGCGCGGAATGCGGCAATTGGGGACGTTCCTTCCGACCGTAGGGCCGGAGGTCCTGCGAGTCTCGCGTCCGCGATCACAGGGGAAGATCACCCACGATGCGTGCACCGTTGTCGAAGACGAGAGTCAGTACCTCATCCTTCGTCTGTGCAGTGGCTAGTCGGCATCGCAACAGACCTAGGACTGGGCCTGCCGTGTGGGGGTCGTCCTCGGTTCGGACATCCCATTCCTTGCCCTCAGCGTCGGTGAATTGGAAATCGTTGAGATCCACGTAGGTATCGTCTTCAGCGCGTGGGACCGGGTCGAAGAGAACGATGCGCACCCAGCCGCTCCAGACCCATACCTGCTCAACTTCTAGGCCGGACAATCCCGCGTACCAATCTGCAACCACGATCGGCAGCGTACTGGCGACCAGTGCGTTCCGTGGGCCGAGATGCTCTCGGCCCGTTGACCTTCGGCGGCCCGCGGTCCGGCCTACGTCGATCCGCCCTGAACGCGGCATGACAGTGCGTTGGAATGAATCAGTTTCTCACCGATTCCTGTCCCCAAACCCATCCACCTTCGTCGTACTCGGCGGTGACCGACTGCATCCAGGCTCGATACATTGGATTTGTCAAAGTCAGACTGATATTGGAGTTGGCAACCAACTCGACGAAAACCATGGGTTTCGCCCAGTGGTACCGCAGTCCGAACCCTTGACTCAGAACTTCTATCCTCGCGTCTCCGAGCTGCGCCTTCGCGCTTTGCCCCAGCTGCTGGAAGTATCTGGCTAGTGTTTCCTTGCCCGCTCGGTCTGCGGTGTCGAACTTGTCGGTGACGCCCAGCGTGATCTCCTTGAGGTCGCCGTTCACGTATGCGTGTGCGTACGGAGATTCGATCGCAAGGTGAGTCCGCATCGTCGCTCCAGATCCAGGGCGCTGGTTCATCAGGTCCCAGCCCATTGCGGCAGCGAAACGCTCTATGTCCTGCTCCGACCAGGTCCAATCGAATTCCGCTGCGGTTACAACGATTCTCACCACTTGCTCTGCGTCGACGTTCATGAGGTGATGCTGGCCCACCCGTCTTTGCGGCACAAGCCAACGCTGTGCCGCAAAGCACTGACATCGGCAATAGCGGACGTTCTGCGCCGCACCAGGTTCCGGCCGTCAGCGCCCCGCGCTGGCCGGTTCGGTCAGCGCGGTCAGCGGCATTACAGCGCGTCGGCCCGGTAGCCCGCGGATGCAGATCATCCGACATCGAATTACCGCACGCGACACCAGCGCTGGACGGAGCCGTTGTAAAAGCGCCCGACGATGATGGCGCCTCTGCGACGAAAAGCCCAGTATCCCTAGTCCTCATCTTCAAGTTGCTGCCGCTCGATCCAGTAGCGCGGATTCACGATTTCTAGCAACAGAAACGTCTTGTGAGTAACCACGTTGATCACGACATGGGACTCGACCCAACCAACTTCCGCTTCCGGCTTGGACACGAGGTGGGACGGAGAACCGAGCTCTTGGATCAGCCCCTCGGTCAGCTGATCGAAAGCCTCGGAGAGTGCGACGGTCAGTGCCTCGTCGGCCTGACGTACTACGTCAGTGACATAGGCCGTCAGCCGCTGAAGCGACTCATCTCGCCCTTCCCTTCCTCTGATGTATCGACGATCGCTGTAGGAGCTGCCGCGATTCAAGTTGACCCTCAAGTCTGTCGACAGAGTGGCGCTGCCATAGTCCCCACGATCGAGCAATGTCCAACCGGCATGTAGAACGAAGCGCTCGATGTCAGCTTTCGCCCAGGTCCACGTGAAGGTCCGGGCGATCTTCACAGCCCGTACAGCACCCTCGATGTCGGCTTGCATGCTCGGAGGGTACTTCCTAGCACCTGAGGGTCTTCGGGCACATCCTCCCGAGATGTACACGGGTTCACCCGGTCTGGCGGAGGATCGCGAACAAGCTGTAATCGGCATTACAGGATGTCCGGCTGCTGTCGCCATGCTCGGCCCGCACAGCAAATCTGGAACATGTTCACTGGGAGCATCGCCTGTCGCCGGTGGTCCCACGACTGGCAACGTGGTGGTCCCTTCACGCGGTTCTGGCGCGGGTAGCGTGATCATTTCGCCGGGAGTTCGCTCACGGTGGGGTGGGTGAGCAGCAGGCGCTTGCGGACCAGGTCCAGCTTCGCTCGGCCGAAGCACTGGCGTTTCTGGTATTTCAGCTTGTTGATGGTGCCCTCGGTGGGGCCATTGCTCCATGGCAGCGTGAGTCCTGCGGTGACGGCGGCGAAGTCGTGTTCGAGGCCGGTGGTGAAGGAGTGCAGGGCGGGCAGGTCCTCGGCGCGGACCTGCGCGATCCATTCCGGCAAACGGTCACCGCGCCGCTCACGCATCATGACCGCGAACGCACCGACATGGCCTCGGACGGCTGTCAGTTCGGGGCAGCAGTCCAGGATCGCGTTCAGCCGTTGGGCCCCGGCGCGGTCTCGGGTGATCACCTCGACCTCCGGGTGCGCGGACAACCATTCGGCCAGGGTGTCGGACTCCCGGTCGCCGAGGATATCGATGGGCCGATGCGTCGACATATCCAACAGGACTGTTCCATAGGTGCGGCCGCTTCGGACGGCGAAATCATCGACGCCGAGCACAGTCACGGTGCCGACCGGGGGATCTGGGATCGCGCGGACCAGCCGCAACAGGGTATCGCGGCTGGCGACCAGGCCCAGCCGCCGCGCCAGACGCGCACCGGCGCGTCCGGCCATTTCCAGCCCGATCATGGTCAGCATCGATGTCAGCTGGTTCGTCCGCCGCGATCTCTTGGTGGTCAGCCCATCCACCTGCTCGGCGAAAGTCTTTGCAATACAGGCGGTATTCGTGCAGAAGAACCGTCGCACGACCAGCATCCCGATCATCGCGCGCCCGGCGACGGCGGTGTCGCTCAATCTTCGCTGGTGCCGGGAATGCACACGCCCGGACGCGGTTCCACACTCCGGGCACCGGGCCATCGGCGTGGCAGCAGCGGCCTCCACGATCACCGCATCACCGTCGGTGTGAATCTCACCGATGGCGACGGAATCCAAGTGCGGCAACAACTTCCGAACCAGATCACCAACGCAATCTCGTCACCATTACCAGCGACAAGCCATCGACGCCAAACCTTCGACCAGCGGCATCACGCTCGCTGCGCCAGAACCCCTCGCTCTGGCAGCCGACAGCTGGGTGCGGCAGGTGTCGCGAGGTGCCGGACGAGACGCGGAGAGACTATTCGGATCCTGCACGTTCACCGGTGTCCGGGTGCAGTAGTTGGTCGAGCATCGACCGTGCGGTGTTGATTCGATCGATATCTGTGGTCATCCGCTGACGTTCGCGCAGGAGGCGGTCCTGGCAGCCGTCCAGCAGCGGGGCGTCGCCCGATGCGCAGGCAAGGATATCGGCGATGAGGTCCATCCCGAGCCCCGCGGCGAGCAGGGTTTGGATGTGGACAACGGTCCCGACGGCGTTGTCATCGAAGACCCGGTAGCCGCTGGGCATGCGGTGCGGTTTCAGCGCGCCTTTCTCCTCGTAGTAGCGCAGTGCGCGCACGCTGACCCCGGTCCGGTTCGACAGCTCGCCGATTTGCACTGTTGCTCCGTCACATCGCCGACTTGACCCTCACGTTGACGTGAGACTTTAGCGTACCGGCATGTTTGTGTTGGCAGTCTTGATGTTCTGCGTATTCAGCGTCACGACAGGTGAGTTCGTGGTGGCGGGGATCCTTCCCGAGGTGTCTGGCGATCTCGATGTTCCTGTCGGTTCCGCAGGGCTGTTGGTCACCGCCTACGCCACGGGAATGATCATCGGTGGTCCACTGCTCACCGCGGCGACCGCCACGGTGAACCGGAAGCGTCTGATGCTGGTCCTGCTCGTGGTCGCCGCGGTCGGGAACGTTGTATCGGCGTGCGCGCCCGGGTTCGCGTGGCTACTCGGTGCGCGGGTTGCCACCGCCCTGGTGACCTCGACCTTCTTTGCTCAGGCAGTCGTGGTCGCGGTCCACTCGGCGGCACCGGGGCGAACCGCTACCACGGTGGCCAGGCTGGCGTTCGGCATGAATCTGGCCATGATCGCGGGCGCGCCGGTCGGTACAGCAATCGGCCATCAGTGGGGTTGGCGGGCCACCTTCGCGACCGTGGGCGTGGCTTGCTTGATCGGCGCGGCACTGGTTGGTCTGAGGGTCACCGCACCGAGTGAGGATCCGCGACAATCGGCGATTACCGAGCTGCGGGTGCTCGTCCGCCGACCGGTGCTGGCGGCCCTGGCGATCACCGCGATCGGCAATGTCGGCGTGCTGATGGTTTTCGTCTACCTCGCGCCACTGCTCACCCACCTCGCTGGGCATCCACAGAACAGACTGCCGATTTTGTTGCTCGGCTACGGAATCGGCGCTACCGCCGGCAACCTTGTAGGCGGCACGCTCTATGACAAGAATCCGCGACTCTGGCAACCGGCATTGCTCGGCCTGCTCGCCGTCACCCTGGCCGGCACCTGGCTGATCGCCGACAGATCATTCCCAGCGGCCCTGGCGGTGATGGTGATCGGCGGACTCGGATTCGCGATCATTCCGGGCATGCAGGCGAGGATCATTCACGCCGCGGCCGATGCGCCAACCCTGTCCATGGCGGTCAATGCCTCCGCCTACCAGATCGCCGCGGCGCTCGCGGGCCTGGTCGGCGGGTACATCGCCGACTCCGGCACCGGACCCCGCCCGATCTATCTCGTGGCGGCCATTCTCACTTGCGGTGGCGTCCTGCTCACAGTCATCAGCTCACGCCCGCAACAGACCGAGCCCGCGAAGACACCCAGCCGTTGAAACGCCGTTCTCCCAACGCTTCTCGGTCGACAGACTGCGCCAATCCCACCTTTCATCGATGCCACCGTGGCCCGGATGCGTAGAGCAGATGGCTGCCCGCTACGAAGTGCTGTTCCGAGACACGCTGTGCGTGTTGGAGCTGTTCCACCGGAATCTCGAGTACCGCAATATCTTCGTGGAGCCGAACTGGGTTGCGTCGGGGCCGAATTCGGCGGGGCCGGTCAGGTGGATGTGGAATCCAGGCTCCGCGTCCACGACGTCGGCCGAGTCGTACCTCGCGTACGGGCTGTTCCTCGGCCACGTCGGTCGGGCTCGGCTCACTGCGACGTGCCATAGCGATGGCGCATCGCTGGGCGGCTTGTTCGTTCGCCAATCCCGGGATGAGAACCTGCGTCGCTACCCGAGGGTCACCCGCAACGCGAATCCGCGTGATCCATACTCTGCGTGTCATGGCCCCGTGCTGCCCCGCCCGAAACCCCGACCGCCGCAACCAAAACGCACCATATTGCCGCTGGTCGCGCTGACCGAACTGGCCAGCGCGCGGCGGGGCAAAGATCAACTGGCCGTGCCGATCCGAGGCCGGCGGCTCACTCGCCATTCAACGCATTTCTGAGATCATCCAAGCGCTCCGTGGAGACACGTGTTCCATGAGCAGGTTCGAGTTCACCGCTCCCCGAAGGTGTCACGATTACCTGGCAGTTCCGCGGTTCGTGCCAGAGCACCTGGCCCTTAACAGACTCGTCCCGGATAGGAAGCTGAGCGTCGCGGGGCATGGCGGTGACCCTGACGAGACCGACTGCATTCGGCGCCTGGTCGATGCTGATGAAGACACCGAAAGGCTGACGTCGGCAGCCCAGTTTCGCGAAAAGTCGCGCAAGTCCGTGGCTTCAGAGGGTTTTCAGTGCGCCTCCGTCGATGTACAGGTCGGTGCCGAGGATGCTGCGTGCGTGGTCGGAGACCAGGAAGGCGACCTGGGAGGCGATTTCGTCGGCTTCGATCAGCCTGCCGGTGGTCATGCCGACCGCGGCGGGTAGCTGGGGAAGGAAATCCTCGATTCCGATCCCGTTGGCAGCGGCCGTTTTTCCGCCGGGTCCGTCCGGCGATTCCCAGAATGCGGTGCGCACCGGGCCGGGGGAGATGGTGTTGACCCGGACGCCTTGCGGCCCGAATTGTTCGGCGAGTGCCTTGCTGAGCGCGGTGAGCGCGGCCTTGGCGACGCCGTAGTCGGCGACCGCCGCACCGGGTGCACGGCCGACGATCGATGACATGTTGATCACCGTCCCGCGGCGTTCGATCAGGCTCGGCAGTGCGGCTCTGGTGACCCGGATCGCGCTGAAGAGGTTCACATCGAGGGTCCGCCGCCAGGTTTCGTCATCGATGTCGAGGAAACCGTTGGTCGCATTGAACTCCGCGCCCCCGACGTTGTTGACGAGGATGTCGACGCCACCGAGCGTTTCGAGAGCCTGGGTGACGAGCTCGGCCGCGCCTGTGGGAGTTCCGAGGTCGACGGCGACCGCCGCCGCACCGGTCTCCCTCAGCTCTTCGGTGATGGTGCGGGCGGCCCCGATCACTCGAACGCCTTCCGCGATCAACCTCGCCACGATGGCCAGTCCGATGCCGCGGCTCGCGCCGGTGACGATCGCGGTACGTCCGTTGAGTCCCAGATCCATTCGTACTCCTTGTTTCTCAGGTTTCTCAGTAGCGGTGTCTCAGTAGCCGACGGTGAAACGGCGCTGAACGAACCGCGGCTGCTCGACCTCGTCGAGCAGAGCGATGGCGAGGTCGGGTGCGGAGATATGGCTGGTGCCGTCCGCGCGTAGCAGGATTTGGTCTCCGCCGATCCGGAAACGACCGGTCCGCTCGCCGCCTGGACCGATTCGCAGCGCCGACGGGCTGAGGTAGGTCCAATTGCGGTTGGACTGCCGGTAGAGGTTGAGCGCGTCCCGCAACGCCCGCACCACCGCCCCATACTCGACGGGTACTTCGAGGTCCTCGATCAGGCTCCGCTCGAATTCCGCTCCGCCGTCGACGATCTGCTGTCCCGGCGAGATCTCCAGACTGCCTGCTCCGCCGACCGTGATCACTCGCACCGACGGGTGCCGGTTCATCGCGCCGATCATCGCCTTGGCCCCGGTGACGAAGTTGCCCGCATGGGCAATGGTGTCGAGGACGCCGTATCCGGCGTTGACAGCGCTGATCACCACATCGAGTCCAGCGATGGCCGCGGCGATGCTGTCGGTGTCCAGCCAGTCGGCGACCTGCCAGTCGACCTGGCCGCGGTCGGCGGGGAAACGGGCTGCGTCGCGAGCGAATGCGGTGACCCGATGTCCACGTCGTTCGGCCTCGCGCACCGTCTCGCTGCCTATCACCCCGGTCGCGCCGAAGATTCCGATGTTCACGATACTCCTCCGACTACACTGCGTTCATTTACTACACGCCGTTCAGTAACAGCACTGCAGATACTAGCCGCACGGGGTAAAGTGTCAACCGTGGCCGAAGTCGTACAGCGTCGCCGGGAGCGCCTACGGGCGCAGACCGCCGAGGACATCAAGGCGATCGCGCTGCGGCTTTTGGCCGACGGCGGTCCCGACGCAATCTCGTTGCGCGCCATCGCCCGTGACATGGGCATGACCGCCGGTGCCATCTACGGCTACTACGCGACCCGCGACGACCTGATCACCATGCTGATCGGCGACGTGTACGGCAGGCTGGTGGATGCGGTGGAGGCCGCACGCGACCAGGTTCCGGCGGACGATGCGGCCGGCCGCGTGGTGGCTTGGGGTGAAGCGGTGCGCCGCTGGGCGCTGGCGAATCCCGAAGGCTTCCGGCTCATCTACGGCGATCCGGTTCCCGGATATCAGCCACCGCCACGCGGTCCGGCGGCTGAGGCCGGGGCGCGAGCCTGTACCGGACTGGTCGGCCTGGTGGCCGCAGCCTGGCCCCACGCAGCCGCGCTGCAGGACGACCCTGCCGTCACCTGGTCCGATTTCGACGCCGGCCTGGCCGCTCACGTCCAGGCCGATTTTCCCGAACTGCCGCCCTCCGCCGTGGCGCTGGCGTTGCGGATCTGGGGTCGCATGCACGGGCTGATCGCACTCGAGATCTACGGTCATCTCGGCCCGCAATCCCACGATCCCGCAAAGCTCTACCACGCCGAGATGGTGGACCTGGTGCGTTCCCTGGGCCTATAAGCCTCCGGGATCGCTACGGGCTAGCGCCTTAGCAACGAATGTTTGCCGGTTCAACGGCTGCGTACGATACCGGTAGCTTCGCTGAAAATCGGGTGGCTTTGCCGTAATCCGCTGGACTGCAACAGATTAGAGTTGCACCTGCGAATGCAGGCCGGACCCGCGTCGCATGCTGAGAACTCCGCGGGGCCCGTGGCGAGTTCTCGGTCTCCGCAATGACCGATCCAGGACAACGACACTGGTTTGACCGGCCCCCAACCACTCTATGAGTGGATTCCACTGGGTGTGGTGGATCTCCAGCCAGTAGTCAGGACAGCGGCCGTTGACGCAGTTTGTTGGTCCATTCGCGTTGCTCGGGGGTGTCGGGGACGGTGAGTCCACGAGCTTGCTCGAGTCGATTCCATGCTGTGTCGGGGTCGGTGCCGTTGATGACGAGGAGCGCGGCGGCCAGCAGCGATGCGCGGCCGATGCCGAAGCGGCAGTGGGTGAGGACGTGTGCGCCGTCGTTCAGTTCGGCCGCGAGGCGCTGCAGGGTCGGCAGCACGCTGGCCCGGTCGGGGACGCCGCGGTCGACGATCGGGATCGAAACGAACTGCAGGCCCGCCTCGCGTGCTGTGCGCTCTTCGGCTCCGAGGCCGCACTCGTAGAGTTCAGCGGTGGTGAGCGCGCAGACCAAGTGGTCGACGCCGGAGGCCTTCAGAGCGGTCATCTCGTCTTCGAGCCACTCTCCGCCGCGTGGCTTGGCCATGATGCTCAGCCGTCCGGGACCCCGATGGTCAACGGTGTAAAAGTTGGGGTGCATACGCATGTTCATTGCCTCAGGTTGTGGTGGTTGCCTGCAGAAGTCGGCGTCGCGAAGCCAGGCTGATAATGAGAGATGTTGCCGGGCAAGGGTTTTCGCGCATTCCGGCGTGATTGCGGGGCGAGGGCGCCGTAGATCAAGGGTGTGAGCAATGATGTCGACACCCTCGTCACGGCACTGTATGTCACTACCGGCGACCTGTTGACCGCCCGCCCGGATCTGCGGCCGTGGCGACCGTCGATCGGGTTTGCCCTACGGTTGACCGACGTCGAGCCCACCCGACCTTGGGATCATTCATCTAGTAGGACTTTGTTAGGTGGGGAAGGTGTGGTGGCAGAGTGGGCAGGTGCCGATCCAGATGGCCAGTGCGCGTTGGATTTTGCGGAGGATGGCGTAGAGGGTCAGGCCTGCCCATCGGCTTTTGGGCCGGTGAGTCGGAGTGTGGTGAGGAACAGGTGGGCGGCGGTGACGAGGGTGGCGTGGTGGTGCCAGCCGAGCCAGGATCGGCCTTCGAAGTGGTCGAGGCCGAGGCCGGTTTTCAGTTCTCGGTAGTCGTGTTCGATGCGCCAGCGGATCTTGGCGAGGCGGACCAGTTCGGTGATGGGGGTGTCGGGCGGCAGGGTGGACAGCCAGTAGTCGGTGGGTTCGGTTGCGCCGGTGGGCCATTCGGCGATGAGCCAGGCTTCGGGCAGGGTGCCGTCGGCGGCGGGTGTGATGTTGCGGTTGGCCGGTCGTACTCGCACGGCGGTGAAGCGGGAGCGCATGGCCGCGGTGGGGTTGTCGGGGCCGGTTTTGGTGCCGTGGCGCCAGGTGAGCTCGTGCAGAGCGGTGACGCCCGCGGCGGTGACGAGATCTTTGACGCTCGAGCGCGCCTCGGCGGGGTAGCGGCGGCGTGTGGGCCGGCGGCCGAAGCCGCCGTATTCGGGGTCGATCGGGGTGGCCTCGGCGTGGTAGACGCTGGTCGCGGCCTTGATCGCGACCACGTAGGGCAGGCCGCGGGCGGTGAGTGCTTCCCGGAAGGGGGTGGATTCACCGTAGCCGGCGTCGGCGTTGATTGCGGGCGGCGTGCGCCCCCACGCGATCAGCTCGTCGATCATGTCGAGGGCCTGCTCCCATTTGGCGCGGTGATGTTCGTCGTCGGGGATCGCGCAGCGCCGCCGCAGGGCGGTGACCGCGTCGGTGTCGCACGGGTCGACAGCGGTGTCGTCCCAGCTCTCGGGCAGGAACAGCCGCCAGTTCAACGGCGCGGACGCTTCGTCGGTCGCGGCGTGGACACTGACCGCGACCTGGCAGTTGCCGACCTTGCCGAGTGTGCCCGAGTATTGGCGGGCCACGCACGGTGAATTGCCGCCGTCCTTGGCGAAGCCGGTGTCGTCGATCACCCAGACGTCCGGCGACACGAGATCACAGGCCTTGCGGGACAACACTTTCCGCACTGGAATGACATCCCACGGCGAACTGGTCACGAACTGCTGCAACCGCTGGTGATCCACACCCAGCCGCGCCGCTATGGGAACCATCGACTTACGTCGGCCATCGAGCATCAACCCCCGCACGTACGTCCCCGCCGTCGCGACCCGATCCTTACGGGTCAACGACGAGAACACCTCGCCCACAAAGGAATCGAGCTGTTCATCGATCTCGGCAACCGCGGCGGCATCCACCCCGACATCGTCTCGAGAACCAGGCCGAATCTCGAGCCGACACCCCAATCGTGATCAACCTAACAAAGTCCTACTAGGCGTTGTACTCGTCGTGGAGGTGCCACCATGAATACGGTGGGGTCTGCGGCCATCCATCGGGAGAGTCCTCCCAGGTTTCCTGCCTGCCGAGGGGGGTCAGGTCGAGCAGGTTGAAATCGATGCGGAGCCGGTCGACACCGCGTGCGGTCGTGTAGTAGGTGCGGTAGACGCTGTCACGATCGCGCAGGAAGACGCTCAGGCCGAATCCGGCGCCTGTTCCGCAGTCGGCGTCGAAGTCGCTGTGCTGTGAGGAGTACCAGGGCACGGTCCAGCCCATGCGCTGTTTGAACGGTTCGATCTCGGTGAGCGGGCCCGGGGAAACCAGGGCCAGTGTGGTGTCGCGTGCGTGCAGGTGAGCCAGGTGGCCGATGTTGTCGGTGAAGCTCGAACAGCCGAGGCAGTGATGGCTGCCCGGCCACATGAAGTGGTAGACGATGAGCTGGCGGCGGTGCTCGAACATGTCGAGCAGGCCGGCTTTGCCGTGAGGTCCTTCGAAGACGTAGTCGGTGTCGAAACCGACCATCGGCAGCCGGCGGCGTTCGGCGGCCAACGCGTCCAGCGAGCGGGTCAGCTCTTTTTCCTTCGCCAGGAGCTCGTCCCGGGCGGCCTGCCACTGCTCGGGTGAGACGACGGGGGGAAGGGCCGGCGGCGGGCCGGTCTGAGAGTTCATTGGTTCACCATCGCTTTTCAGTGTCTCGGTCCTACTACCCGGTCGGCGCCGAATGCGGCCAGGACGGGTTCGGGCGTACGGCGCGCGAACCGCTCTTGGAAATCGAGGACTCCGACCCAGGTCGGGAGCAGGCCGATCCGGACCATCCGCAGGCCGGGCTTGTCGATCGCCTCGAGGTAAGCGGTTCCGGCCTCGTCGCCCATCACCTGGCGTTGCACGGTCGCGTATTCCGGGAGTACGCCCGAAGCTTCGGTCAGCGACACCTTCCCGCGGAGCATGAGCACCTGAGGGGGACTGTCGTTGGTGTCGACGCAGATCGCGACGTCGGGACGGGCCCGCAGGTCCCGGACCTTGTACGTTCCGGCGAAGGCGCCGATGACCAGTTCGTCACCGGTCCAAAGGAAGTTGACCGGGATCACGCGGGGTGTCCCGTCCTTGCCGTTGTAGGCCAGGCGTGCCACCAGGGACGTGGTGAGCAGTCGCTGAGCCGTGGAGGTGTCCAGCAGTCGATGTCACCTTGCGGCAGGCTCGCCGCTTCGCTGTTCAAGAAGCCCATGGCTCCAAACTAGGCGGGGTAACTCCTAAAAAACAAGCGTTGCTCCTAAATTAGGATCGACTGCTATTCTGGTTGCCGTGAACGGCAGGCGTAGCTATGGGGATCCGTGCGGCGTGGCCCGCAGCCTCGATGTCATCGGTGAACGGTGGGCCCTGCTGGTGGTGCGTGAGCTCCTACTCGGCCCCAAGCGCTTCAACGACCTGCTCGCCAGCCTGCCCGGTGTGAGCCCGAACGTTTTGAGCCAGCGGCTGCGCGACCTGGTCGACCACGGTGTCGTTCACCGCCGGGACCTGGGGGTACCAGCTCGCGTCCACCTCTACGAGCTGACCGAATGGGGCCGCGAACTGGAACCCGTACTGCTCCAGCTCGGTCGGTGGGGAAGCCGGGCTCCGCTCCCACCCGATCGCGAACTCGGCCTCGACTCGCTGCTGCTCGGCATCAAAGCGGGTTTCGACCCAGCGCGTGCCGACGAGCTCCGCGGCACCTACGAGTTCCGCGTCGACACCGACACCTACGTTGCCGAAGTCACCGACGGCTCCGTTCAGGTCGGGCGCGGGCGCGCAGAACGACCCGACGCAACGCTCACCATCGACCTCGACACCTTGCGGGCCGTGTGCGCCGGCCGACGCACCCTGGCCGACGCGGTCGGTTCCGGCGATCTGCGCCTCGACGGCGACCAGCACGCAGCAGCGCGCCTGACCGACCTGCTCCTGGCACCGTTCTCAACGCTGCCGACCATCAGCTGACCGCGTGCCCATCACCCGAGCTCCCGCGAAACTCCCAACCAAACGCCGAGATCGCCGATGACCCGGCGCCCACAGCTGACACATGATGCTTCCCGCCACACACTCGGGAAGCATCGAGTGAAGTTCAGTCGCCGACCACAGGCACCCGACGGTGTCGGCCCGTGAGATCCGAGTGGCCGAATAGTCACTCTAAAGTAGGGAGTGAGCATCAAACCCCTTGCTAGGAACGGATTTCGCGATGGACCCTGCCCAGTTTCGAGAAGAGTCACTCCAAAGGGGTTGCCGCAGATAAGATCCAAATATCTCCGTTGCCGACCTGGGCAAAGGCCGCGCCGCCAGGCCGCCGACTCCACGAGTTATCTGCGGTAGCGACGGAACGATCCGGCCTACCGTGACTTTTCGGCCAGGTGGACCTCTTGGGCCGGCACCAGCGCGTCCGGTGGCGATGGAGGTGAGGGGGAAGTGTTTGTGCCGCAGCAGTTTCCCACCGAGTACGCGCCGCTACCGTTGTTGTGCGGGTTCGACCAGCGCGGCCTGACGTACGGCTACATCGACGAACTCGAGCCGCTGCGCCCCGACACCGTTGCCGACATCGCCACGGCCCACCTGATGGCCCCGCCCGCGCCCGGCACGCGCCCCGACCTCGACACCGATTGATACGAGCGCGGGATCGCCGCCCGCTCGCGGATGAAGGCCGTCAAAGACGAACTCGTCGAGAAGCCCTGCGCTGCTAGCGTGCACTGGAGCGACATGTGGTTGCTCGCCACCGAAATTCCGTGGCGGTCACCGACACTGACGAACGGGCCTGACATGCAAAACTTGCCGCACCCGGCAGTCGAAGTCGCCCTCTCCGCGCTCGCCGGCCCCGACGGGGCCGCACACCCGGTCGCCGTGCTCGAACGGCACGGCGTCGTCGCAGTCCTGGCGGACAACCCCGTCGGTCGCGCCATCGTGTTCGTCGAACGCCTCGACGAGGGATGGGTCGCCCCCGCCATGATCAACGGACAAGCCCACCGTCACCGTCACCACCAGCATCGACACCATGAGCATCGACGTGGGCACCGACGGACTGGTATTCGCGATAGTGCAGGGCCGAACCGACGGCAACCCGGCCGTGGTGGTCCGGACCCTCGACGGCGGCGCTCACCCAGTGCCCTGACGAACCTGGAAGCAAGCGAATCGCTGACCCGCCTGGTGGGTGAGGGCGATTGACGAAATCCTCTGTCTACCGGAGTTTTCGTGGTGCGGCGCGGTTGAACCGTGCGATCCACGCGCCCGAATGACGGACTACCCCACCTCACGTAACCATCGCGTGAATCAGTGATGTCTGCTGGGTAAATCAGTGGGGGCACGGAGGCGAAAACCCCAGCAAATGTGAAGTTTCGCCACATCCGTCACGGAGTTCTGGTCCCGGGGATCGGGTGGGGATATGTTCGGGTTTCCGTCAGCGCGTCAAGGACATGGGTTGTCGAGGCGGGGCTGAACAGCTTCGTTTTTTCGCGAGACGGTCACATCCGAAGGGGCGGGGGATCCCGTCGAGCGGAGGACCACCTATGAACAGCCCTGTTTCTGTGCTCCACGCTCCACGATTGCAGTTTGCGAAGAACGAATCGAACGGTGGTTCATCATGAGTGTCGGGAAATTCGGCGTCGCCGCGGTCGTAGCGGAACCCTCGGTGATCTGGTGCTAGGCCATCTCGCCGCGGGTGTGCGGGGGTCTGCCGGTTTCGCGCGTCGCCGCCTGACCGGGGATTACCAGCTCGACGAGTTCGGGCTCGATGAGCAGTTGCTGGAGTCGCTGATCCTGCCGGTGCTGCGGCCGCTGTCGCAGTTGTGGTTCCGGGTGCAGGTCAGCGGCATCGACAATCTCCCCGAGGCCGGGGGCGCTCTGGTCGTGGCCAACCATGCCGGGGTGGTGCCGTTGGACGGGTTGATGCTGCAGGTGGCCGTGCATGATCGCCATCCCGGGCATCGGGCACTGCGGCTGCTGGCGGCCGATCTGGTCTTCGAGTTGCCGATCGTGGCCGGGCTGGCACGCCGGGCCGGGCACACGCGGGCCTGCCCCGCCGACGCCGAGGCGCTGTTGCGTACCGGCGAGTTGGCGGGGGTGTTCCCCGAGGGCTTCAAGGGTGTCGGCAAGCCCTACCGTGCGCGGTACAAGCTGCAGCGGTTCGGGCGCGGCGGCTTCGCCTCGGTGGCGCTGAAGACCGGTGTGCCGCTCATTCCGTGCTCGATCGTCGGCTCGGAAGAGATCTATCCCAAGCTGGCCGACCTCACCGGGCTGGCCCGGCTGCTCGGCCTGCCGTACTTCCCGGTGACGCCGCTGTTCCCGCACCTGGGTGTGCTCGGCGCTGTCCCGCTGCCGACGAAGTGGCACATCGAGTTCGGTGAGCCCATCCCCACCGCCACCTACGGGCCCCAAGCCGCCGACGATCCGATGACCATGTTCGAGATCTCCGACCACGTCCGCGAAACGATCCAGCACACCCTGTACGAGCGGCTGAACCAACGCCGCAACCCGTTCACCGGCTAGCGATATCCGGCCCGGACCGATACCGGGGCCGACCCGCGTGCTACCCAGCAGCGCCGTGGAATTGGTTCCCGCCCGAGAAGGTGGAATTGGTTTCCGCCCGAGAGAGCGATAGCGGCGGGCACTGCATCGGCGGGGGATCCGCACCGTGGACGGCCTGCTCGGCCTCTCGCACGACCAACTGCGGGGAGTGCGCGGCATCGGGGATGCGGGTGTCGCGGCTGTCGAACGCGCCCCGCGCCCGCTACCGCGCCGAACGCCTCGCGCAGCCCGACTGATCATGGCCACCCGCGCGCGGCGTCGGGCTGCGCACGCCGGCCGCACCCTGAGACGTGCCGACGCTCGAGACGAGTCGTCGGCACGCCGACCAGTTGCTCTTCGGTGGTCCCATCGACCGCTTGCGAAGTTAGGGGCCTGGCTCAGGCAGGGATGCCGGTGTACAGGTCGAAGCTGCCGTCGGGCTGCTGCTCGCAGACGTAGTGGGTGCCGCCGGTGCTGGGGTCCTGGCCGTCGGCCTCGCATGCGGCCTGGGTGGCGTAGTTACCGATGTAGTCACCGCCGGGGTTGGCCTGGGCGACACCGATTCCGAGGGTGGCAGCAGCGCCGACCGTGAGCAGGCCGGTGACAACGGCGGTGGCAATCTTGATCATGGGCTTCCTTGCTGTGAGGACTTGGAGGGGCTGTGAGGACTCGGAGGGCCCGAGTTCGACAACAGTAGAGCACGCCGGCCTCGGCAGCCCAGCCGAGTGCTACCAGCCCGAACTCACCCCTGAGAAGGTGAAAACCACTCCGTAGCAGCGCATCACGACGAAGGCGTTGGACAACTCATCGGCCATGGCCGGACATCATGCGCTACAGCCGATTTCGACCCACCGAAAACGAATCACACGACATGAGAAACAGTGCCGTTTGGCCTGGAACCCACCTCGGCGAGATCCCCAGGAGTATCCGGTCCTACATCGCGATGTCGGGCAACGGCCCGCGGTCCTCGGAGAGATCTGGCCGGGTGTTGAGGTAGCTGTAGACGGTATCGCGGTGGACCCCGAATTCCTTGGCCAGCGTGGCTTTCGGCTCGCCGGCCGCGGCGCGGGTGCGCAGGGCGTGGGCCTGTTCGATGGTGAGGGAGGGCTTTCGGCCTTTGTTGGCGCCGCGGGCTTCCTGACGTAGCCGACTCGCTGCCCGTGCGTCACCCGGAATCCCTTCTGTGCGTGGAGATGTGCCGGGCTGGAGTCCAAGAACCGACACCGACAAGTGTCGGGAAAGCCGGTGTGGATTCTATTCCGACACTCGCGCGGGGGAATCGGGAGTGTCGGGTATGGGTCTATCCCAAAACGACACCCCCACATGCATTCAGAGCGGTCACGCTGGCCGGTTCGGTCAGCGCGGGTAGCGGTATGATGTCAGCTTTCGAAGTCGTCTTCATTGATGCTCGAAGTCCTGTTCAGTGGATCTTTCTCGACACATGTCTCGGCGTATGACGTCGGTGCAGCACGCTGAGCTGGGCCCGTCGGGTTGACTGCGACAACAGTGGTGGCCAGACGGCGAGGGCGTGTGGACGCAACTCACTTCTTCGCGACAGCGGGAGCGCGGTCGGTGGCGCACCCGGAGACGGTGATCGAGTCCGCCGGGGCCAGGTGCGGTACGACGGCCTGCACCGTGGTGATGTGGCCCCAGAACTTGGCGTCGAAAGCGTTGCGCAGCATGCCCAGATCCAGGTCGGCAATCGGGCCGACGCCCTCGCTGCCGGCCAGGGTCACCACCAGCCAGTCGATGGTGCCGATCTGCGCGGCGACCGCGGCGATGGCCTCGCTGTCGCTGCCATCGGCCTGGTGACCGATCAGGCCCGGATCGGTCGCGGCGACCTCGCCGAGGCGCTGCTTGCTGCGGCCGACGATGTGCACGGTCGCGCCGCGCGCCCGCAACCGGCGCGCGGTGGCCAGTCCGATGCCGGAGGTGCCGCCGACGACAGGGCGATAGAGGCGTTCATCAGGTGATTTCTTCCAGTTTATTTCGAACCGAACCGTCTCGGTTCGTTTTGAGCTAGCATCGCCTCCGATGAACGGACAACCTCCGCCTCCACGGCCCGGACGCAAGCGCAGCGAGGAAAGTCGCCTGGCGATCCTGACCGCCGCGTTCGAGCTGACCGCCGAGGTCAGCTACGCCGGTGTCGGCATCGAAGCCATCGCGGCCCGCTCGGGCACCGGCAAACAGACCATCTACCGATGGTGGCCGTCGAAGGCCGATGTGCTGCTCGACGCCCTGGCCACCAAGGCCGACCTGTACGTAGCCGTCGACCGCGACACCGGTAGCTACGCCGGCGACTTGCGCGAATTCCTCACCGCGACTTTCGCTCTGGGCCGCAACGCCACCGTCGTGGCCGCGCTGCGGGCGCTGATGGCCCAAGCCCAGCTCGACTCCGAGTTCGGGCAGCGGTTCCGCACCGGATTCCTCCAACGCCGCCGCGACGCGCTGGCCGTGCTCGTCGACCGCGCTCGCGCACGCGGCGACCTGCCCTCGGGACCGTCGGACGCCACCGTCGCCGACCTCGTCTTCGGCGTCGTCTGGTACCGGCTGCTGGCCACCGACCGCGACGTCGACGACCCGCTGGTCGACGAACTCGTCGCCACCCTCACTCAAACCTACTGAACCAATCACCAAGGACCACTGCATGAATCACGACCGCACGATCCTGATCACCGGCGCCACCGATGGGCTCGGCCGCGCCCTGGCTGCGCGGCTGGCCGCCGACGGTGGCACCCTGCTGCTACACGGCCGCGACTCCGAAAAACTGCACGACACGGCCCAATCCCTGCGGGACCGGCCCGCCCGCGTCCACACCCTCACCGCTGATCTGGCCGACCTCGCCCAGGTACGACAGCTCGCCCGCCAGGCCGCCACGATCACCGACCGGCTCGACGTACTGGTCAACAACGCCGGAATCGGCAGCGGCCACCCCGATTCCCGCGACCGGCAGATCAGCATCGACGGCTACGAGCTCCGCTTCGCCGTCAACTACCTCGCCGGGTTCGCGCTCACCCTGGACCTGCTTCCACTGCTACGGAATTCAGCACCGGCCCGGGTGGTCAACGTCGCCTCCGTCGGACAGCATCCCCTCGACTTCGACGACCTCATGCTGCAGCGCCACTACTCCGGCACCCGCGCCTACGGTCAGAGCAAACTCGCGCAGATCATGTTCGGATTCACCCTCGCCAACCGTGTTTCGGCCGACGAGCTCACCGTGAACAGCCTGCACCCGGCCACCTACATGCCCACCAAGATCGTGTTGTCCGAGATCGGCCATACGATCGATAGCCTCGACGAAGGCGTAGCCGCGACCCACCGCCTCGTCGCCGATCCCGCTCTCGCTGCCACCACCGGCGCCTTCTTCGACCGCATCCGAGAATCCAAGGCCAGCGCGCAGGCCTACGACCCCGCTGCGCGGGATCGGCTGTGGCAGCACAGCCTGCGCCTCATTCAGCACACCGGCACAACGCGATCGACAGGCCCAAACGATCCGCCGGACCCCGGCCACGGCCCGGATCCACGAACGCCAGATCAGCCGGAGCCAGCGTGAAATACCGGAACAACTCCTCACGGCTGATCTCCGGGAACCCCCGCAGACGCTCCAACTCCTCGTCCGCGAACACCCCCGTCGCCACGAACCCCAACCTCCAGCACGCCGCCGATCAACCCTCATCGGCAGCGAAGCCAAGCACCAACCGCCCGACCCCGCACCCCGAACGCGAAAACCCTGCTCTACCAGCCCACTACGCCATATCCGCCCGAAATTCGGCCGTCGATGGAGTTCCGGTGATTGATCACGGTCGCCGTCGCGCGGGCCCGAGGGCTCAGTAGCGGCGCGCTCCCGCGACCGGCATCGACGACATCGACGCGATTGCCACCGGCTGGCCGTAGGTGGAGGCGTGAATGACGTTTCCGTCACCGACATACAGGGCGGAGTGACTGCCGCCGTAGAACAACACGACGTCGCCGGGCTGCAGGACGTCCAGCGAGACCGGGGCACCGGCGTCGAACTGCTCGTAGCTGGTACGCGGCAGCTCCCGCCCCGCCTGCTCGTAGGACCACTTCACCAGGCCCGAGCAGTCGAAGGCGTCCGGGCCGGCGGCACCGTAGGCGTAGGGGGCGCCGAGCTTGCTCATCGCGGCGTCGACGGCACGCTGGCCGACGGTCTCGCCGATCTGCGGGCCCTGCGGCGCGATGTCCGGGATCTGGATGCTGGGCGTGACGACGCCCGGCGGGAGTTGGCCGAGAATCTGCTCCGGCACGTCGACGGTGCCGACGCCCGGGACGGTGACCGGCGCGGCCGAGGCCGGCGCGGCGGGCAGCAGCAGTGCGCTGAGGGCGGCGGCTCCAACGACTCCGGCCGCAACGGCTCGTTGGGCGTTGCGGGGCAGCCTGAGAACCTGTCGCTTGATCGCCATGATGTGGTACTCCCCGTCGGCCCCACGACGCCGCACCCAGTGGTGCGTCAGACCTCGTGAGGTCTTGAAACAATGTCGAGGTCGCTGGCGGTGAGCCGGACCTTGTGTTGCGCGGCGCTTCGGCGTAGTTCGGCGAGCGCTTCGGTCCAATCGGAGGCGTCCAGGAGCGTGATCTCGGCGGCTCAGGCCTTCGGCTCGGGCGTGGTGTGCGGTAGCACGAGATCGAGCACGTGACGCGGAGCATCGCCGCGGATCTGCGCGGCGGCCGTCTCGCCGGTGGTGACGGTACCGATGGACAGGCTCGGCGCAGGGTGACCGGTCAGTGCTGCGTACAGGGTCTTGGTGATGCCCAGCACGCCCAGCATGACCGCCACCACGGCCGCCGCCGGATGCCATTGCTGTTGCACTGTGAGCAGCAGGGTTGTTG
Organism: Nocardia sp. NPDC101769; assembly: GCF_044766925.1. Lineage (NCBI taxonomy): Bacteria > Bacillati > Actinomycetota > Actinomycetes > Mycobacteriales > Nocardiaceae > Nocardia > Nocardia sp. NPDC101769. The sequence continues at coordinate 20,596 of NZ_JBIWMX010000048.1, forward strand.
CTGCGGTGCCGAAGGTGATCACTTCGCCGAGGACGGTCACCATTGTCTTCTGGTGTTTATCGAGGTTCATGGGTTGGTGGCTCCCTTCAGTGCTTGCACGTCGGCGATGAGGTCGTTGACGGTCGTGATGAGTCCGGCGAGAGCGTCGACGGGCGTGAGGTTCTGGCCTTCGGTGTTGTGGCCGAGCTGCGGCCAGCCTTGGCCGTTCGGGCCGCGTAACTGGTCCCAGATGTCTTGCAATTGCTGGGCTTGCTGTGGTGTCATGTCGTCTCCGATCAATGCGGTGAGGTCGTCGATGTCGCCGCGGAATGCGTTGGCGTCCAGGCTCATCCCGGCGACAGAGGCTTGATCGCTGAACTGCCAGATCAGCGGTTGCGCATTGCCGTAGGGTGTCCATCCCTGGCCGCAATCGCCACCGGCAGCGGCATACAGGTCGCGGGCGTAGCCGCTGCCGCCCGGGTACGCCGACGCGACAAGCCCGGGCACCCGCGACAGGTCAGGAGACCCGATCTGTTCCCAATACCATTGCGGCAGATAGGAAAGCGCAACGTTGACTCCGGCATCGTCGAAAGCCCGCACCAATGCCCAGAAGTCACCGATGTCACCGCCACCGCCCTCGAAGTCGATCATCGCGTTCGCACCGCCATTGTTGGCCAGCCACGTCCGCACCTGCGCGGCCGGAGCACAGTCGGCCATGGCGTAGTGGTAGCCGATGATCGGCAAGTCGATCTCCTGCGCAGCGGCCAGGAATCCGGGCCAGGTCGGGTCTTGCAGGTAATCGCCCTCGGAGACCTTGGCCTCGACCCACGAGAACCCCGCGGCGGCGACCTCGGCGATGCTGATGTCGGCCTGCCAGTTCGAGATGTCCACCCCGTACAAAGTCATCGGGCTCGACCGCTTTTCGCGCTCGAATGCTCTGGAATGCTTTTAGCGACCCGCTGCTTTCATTGACGACCCCGAACCGGTGGCCTGGCAACGCCTTTGTTGATCCGCTTTTGTCCGCTTTCCGGATCCTTGCCGCCGGGCCGCGCCGACGCGGTGCGTTCGCCGACGTGAGCCTCACAGCGGGTGATTCCGAGAATATGTTCGGCGTAGGGAATCCGCTTTCGCTCGATGCCTCACCGATTTCCGTTTCACTGCAAAGGGTTTGGTTCCCTTTATTCCGATGCTGAGAGCCCCGCTCAGGTTCCGCCGGTGCGCCCCCGACACCTCAGCGAGAGCTGTGATAGCGCTCGAGACTCGGGCTAATCGCAGAACCGCAGAGGCGCAAGAGCTTACGAGCTGAGCGGGCGCAGTGTGCATGATTTCGACAGCGGGCGAGAATCCGAAAACGAACGAAAACGGACCGGCAGAGGCATGCTCGGGAACCGGTCTGAGGGGCGTTACTGGAGAGGGCGGGCCGCTACAGGAGTCGGGCAACCGCCCGGTGCTGCAGAAGCAACCATCACCTCGGCAATCAAGGAGGCAAGCACCATGCCTACGTGGCCGGGAACCTGGCCCGCCGACTGTCCTTGGCAGACATTGAGATCGCCGTGGTCAACGCCGTGCCGGACTTCGTCCAGCGGCTGCGGCTGCACCAGCTCGCGGCCGGCCAGCAGATCGAGGCCCCGAAACTCTCCGACGTCTTCGCGGGCACGGAGATCCGGCTGCGCGTGGCCCGGGTCACCGCCGTCGACCCCGAGCGCCAGGTTGTCGCCGTGGCTGACGCCGACGGTGGCGGCGAGCTCGGCTGCGACACGGCCCGTGAGGTCCAAGTCCGTCGGATCCGGCGGTAAGGCCGCTACCGCAGATAGTTTCTGGAGTCGCCACGCATCGGCGGGGCCGTTTCCCCAGGTCGGCACCGGGGTTACCGCACATAGTCGGTAGTTGTCTGCGGAAACTCCCTAGCGTGACTTTTCGCGATTCTGGGCCCTGGTCTCGTCCAGACCTGGGTAATACGCTGTCAGGCAACACATTTGGGAGTTCAAGACTGCCCTGCGGCCGCTGAGCGTGACTTTTCGCGTCACTTGCCCTCACGGGCCGAGCCCCTCCGGAGTCATTCCGACTGGTTGGTACTCTGACGCCATGGTGCGCATCCCGGCACCCATGCTCGCGACACCCGGCGAGGTGCCGGGACCGTCGGCCGCCTGGGCATATGAGCTGAAATTCGATGGGCAGCGCAGCATTGCCTGGCGCGAATCCGGGCACGACTGGCGCATCATCAGCCGCAACCTCCGCGACATCACCGCCACCTATCCCGATGTGGCGGCCGCGCTCGAGGACGCCGCCGGCGGCCGGGACGGGCTGATGCTCGACGGGGAGATCGTGGTGCTCAGCCCTGGGGGCGTGCCCAGCTTCTCGCGGTTGCAGCAGCGGATGCGCGCCCGGGCGGCCAAGCGCCGAATAGCCGAGGCTCCAGCGGTTTTCGTGGCTTTCGACGTGCTCTACGAGGCGGGACTCTCCACGATGGACCTCCCGTACCGGCGCCGGCGCGAGGTGCTCGACGGACTGGAGTTGGTGCCGGGGCGTGTGCAGGTGCCGCGGTCGTGGGGCGCGGAGACCGATCCGGTCCGGTTGTTGGGCGCGGCGTCGAAAGCTCATTTCGAGGGGTTGGTGTCCAAGCGGGTCGAGAGTATCTACCGGCCGGGGCAGCGCTCACGTGATTGGGTCAAGAGCGTTTTCCGGCACAGCGTGGAGGCCGTGGTGGTCGGGTTTCTCGGCCTGGCCAGTGACCCGCAGATGGTGGGGTCGCTGCTGTTGGCCGGTCACCGTCCGGACGGATCGCTGCGGTATATCGGTTCTGCGGGAACGGGTTTCACCGATCGGGTTCGTCGTGTCCTGTTCTCGACGCTGCAGCAGTTGCAGGTGCCGGAGCCACCGACGGCGGGCTGGGTCCCGCGTGAGGTTGCTGGGGCCGCGCGGTGGGTGGTGCCGGTGATCGTGGCAGATATCGAGGTCAGAGAGGTCACTGCCGCGGGGCTGCTGCGCCATCCGTCGTTTCGTGGGGTGCGGGCCGATCGTGACGCTGCCGACGTGGCGGTCCCGCAACCGTATCCGGTTGCGTGAACGGCGCATGGGACTCGGGGGCAGGGTTCACCGTGACTCGGGGTAGGACCGGTGACGTCGCGTCGAGTGTCTCCGGCTGTGGAGCATCGCCAAGGCTTTCAGCGGTCCAGTTCAGGCCAGCGAACCGTCCAGGTCAGCGCGTCCCTCGGCCAGATCGTGGTGGATGCATTCGATGCGAGAATCTCGCGCCGGATGCGACTGCCCGCGAAACCGCAGGTACCGGGGTAGTGGCGCATCCGGCCGAGATCCGGCGCTGACACTGTGATGCCCCGGGCATAGACTCGGGGCATCGCGAAAAAGGTTGTGGCTGTAGTTATTCCCCGGGCCGGATGAGGGTGATCAGCCGGTCAGGTATGTCATCTCATCCTTCCAGTCGGTGCAGGTTGCGGCTCGGGTGGAATTCCATCAGAGCGGAGGTCACCGCTCGGCGCGGTGTTCTCGGCGGCGTCGGTGTCTGCGAGCCCGACCGTCGGTCACGCGTCGTGTCCTGAGGGTGCCCGGCAGATGCCCGTTGCAATCGGCTTGGAGAGCACGATGGGGGTGAGGGAATTGTCGATCGCTCATGGACTGGTGGTCGACTGCCTGCGGGGAAAGGATGGGCTGGTGGAGAAGTTCTCGTTGGATGCGATGGCTCGTGGGCAGTTGGAGCGCGCCAGGTCGTTGTCGGCGCGGCGCAGCGCCACCACGGTATATGGCGGGCATGAGCATCGGCTGCGGCAGACCGTGGTTGCGTTGGCGGCGGGCACATCGATGGCTGAACACGAAAACCCGGGCGAGGCAACAGTGTTCGTGCTGCGTGGCCGGGTACGGTTGCACGGCCCGCAGGCCGTGTGGGAGGGCCGCAGCGGTGATCTGCTCGTCGTGCCGCAGGCCCGGCACAGCCTGGAAGCTGTCGAAGACAGCGCGGTGCTGCTGACGGTCGCGAAGTAGCCAGTCGGGCCGGGCCGGTTCGCTGCCGGTCAAGCGGCCAGGCGTGCGAGCAATGCGTCATCGATCCCACCGTCCACGGCCCTGACGGCACAGTGACGCAATCGCAGTGGCCTGCCCGGCCGCTGCTTTGAGGTGAGTGTCGAACCGGCTCCCGGAGCCGCGACGTGCGGGTAGCTTGATATGTCGCGGATCGCGGCGTACACCGGCACCGTGAGCGATCTCGCACCGGTGTAACTCTGTCGCCCCTGCAGATCAGCCGATTCGTGGTTTCTCAGCGGATGGATTTCAGTTCGAGTGTGGTGCTCGGCCCGCCGGCGTATGCCGCTTCGTACCTCGATGTGGAGGTGGTGGCGACAACGTCGGGAGGATGGGCTCGGAGTCGTGGAGCCGTCGGTCGGCAGCAGTCCCGCACCAACAAGATCAGGGAGCCCGCTGCGCGGAAGCCGGTGTCCCGACCGTTCATTACCTGGGGCCACCAACCTCACGGGCCGATGCCTCGCCTACCGACTGGCGCTTCGAGAAGGCCGTCGATGCGGCGAAGACGTCGGTGGCTGTGGGCGGCGAGCATCGCAAACCAGACGGACATGAAAAGGGGAAAGACTGCTGTCCACGGACTATGGCCTATATCCGGAAGGGCGATTGCCGAACCTATGGCGAAGATGGCAATGCCGAACAGACGGAGTGCGCGGTCTCGCGCCTCCCCGTCACGGAGCTCGGAGAGAATCGGAACCCAATCCGCGTCGGTCATCCCCACCTGCCGGGGACCACGCCGGATCGCGTCCTCGGCCGCGCGGCGCCGCACCGACCACGACTTCGGACGCCGGTGCACCCACCAGGCACTGACGGCTGCGCCGGTGAGGACCAGTACCCAGCTGGTCAAGATCTCTGTGTTTGGCACGTTCCGATCGTCCCCGCCGGCCCGATATCGGAACAGGCCCCCAAGGGCTTACCAGACCCCACCAGCAGGACCACTCCGCTCGGCATGTCGGGTTTCAAGCCACCCGGACTGAAGCAAATGATGCGGCGCGACGTGATGGGGTCCCGGTAGTAGTCGTGCGAAAAACACCGACAATGGCTTGACCAGCAACGATGGCGGGTCCTGTGATCGCGGCGAGCTACGGGGTTGTTTTGCCGAGGTGGCGATAGATGGTTGGGCGGGTGACGCCGAACTCGGTAGTAGGCGGCCATCGGCACCCCGGCATCGCGGAGCAACTGGCGGGTCACGGCCTTGCGGTCCATCCGCAGGTCGGACGCGGCGGCACTCATATGCATCTCCTGAACTGGTAGTTACGGTGTTCGCGGCTGGTGGCCACGCCCGGGATGGTCACCAGCTGTGCTCCCGGGACGGCGTCGGCGGTCGCGCGCCCGCCGCTCGGGCCGACGATCAGATCCCGGTCGCCGTGGATGGCCAGCGTCAGTGCCACGATGGCCGACAAGCTCTCGGTGCGATCGCCGGATAACTGGATGGCCTGGACCTGCCGTGCGATCCCGGCCACACCGGCGATCCCGGCACGCTCGAACACCCGGCAATATTTCGGGAAGTCGAAGGTTCTCACGGTCTCGTTCCTTTCGAGCGCAATCAGTCGGATGACCGGCCCGATCGTGGGAATGAATGTCATCCATCCCAGACTCACGCGAGTGGCCTGCGGATTCATTACACCGCCGATACGGTTTCCGCGGCGGGATGGTGCTATGTGGTATGAGAACGGCGCGCCGATCTCATACCGCTCTCATACCGGCGTTCCAACCGTCGGGTTGATGTTCGTCCGGCCCGGTATTTCCTACCGTGATGAGTGTCGGTAACCGCCGGTCCCGAGCAGCCACCCGTCGGAGAGGACGAGCGCGTGAGCACTTCGACCGCATGGCCATACGAACGCGTGGCCGCCCACCGGAACGGAGCCGGATCCGACGTCGTGACCAGGACGACGGGGGGCGCGGGCAGCTCCGGCACGGGGACCGGGTTTACCGGGCGCGTGGCGGCCGGGAGGGGTGATACTGAGCTGGTGATGCTGGCGATCACCTGGGCCGTGCGGACCGCGGCGCTGATCAGCATCGGCGTGTCGGTGTTCTCCGCGCCGCGCTCGACGGCGCCGGTGATCGTCGCCTTCGCCGTCGTCTGCCTGACGACGGGACTGTGGGCGCTCATCGAGAACCCCGCCACCAACCGCCCGCAATGGACCGGACTTCTGCCCTACGCCCTGGGCGCGGTCACCGTGGCCTGCGGCATCGGCGCGGTCGCCCCCGGGGGTGGAGCGCTTGCCCTGTTCGGTGTTATCGCCACCATTTCCACCGGCGCCGACATCGGCGTGCTCACCGGCTGGGCCATCACCGGAGCCGGTGTGCTCGCGGTCGAGATCACCAGCCTGATCACCCACACTCACAAATGGACCGTTGTCGGGTATCCCGTGCTGCTGCTGGTGGGCCTGTTGATCGGCTACAACCGGCGGGCCTACCGGGTCCGGGCCGAGCAGTCCGCGGCGCTGCTGGCCAAGGCCGAGGAACTCCGCGAGGAACGCGAAGAGGTCGCCACTCTGCGCGAGCGCGGCCGCATCGCGCGGGAGATCCACGACGTGCTCGCGCACTCGCTCGGCGCTCTGGGCGTGCAGCTGCGGGCCACGACCGCCGTGCTGACCGACCGGCAGGATATCGAGCGGGCCCTCGAACTCCTCGATCAGGCGCAGCGCATGACCAGCGACGGCCTCGCCGAGACCCGCCGCGCTGTCCACGCGCTGCGCGCCGACACCCCCGCCCTGCCCGATGGCCTGGCCGAACTCGGCGCGGCCCATCAACGCCGCCACCACACGCCGGTCACCGTCCGGGTCGACGGCGATGCGCGGACGCTGAGCGCGGACGCCCACCTCGCCCTCGTCCGCACAGCCCAGGAGGCCCTGGTCAACGCTGCGAAATACGCCCCGCACCAGCCGATCGACGTGTACCTGCGCTACGACGACGGCGACACCACCTTGGCCGTCACGAACACCCAGCGCGAGGCCACCGCGCGTGCGGCTCGCGACCTGGAGAGCATCGACGGGGGCTACGGGCTGACCGGGATGCGGGAACGACTCCTGCTTCTACGCGGCACGCTGACCGTCGGACCACGCGACGGTGCGTGGATCGTGAATGCCCGGGTGCCGCAATGACGAATGCGCCGACCCCATCGGCCCCGCTGCGTATCGTGGTCGCCGACGATCAGGCCACGGTCCGCGAGGGACTGGTCCTGCTCCTGGGACTGCTCCCCGATTTCGAGATCGTTGGCTCCGCGCCCGACGGGCGCGAAGCCCTGGAACTGGTTGCCATGCACGAGCCCGATGCCATCCTGCTCGACCTGCACATGCCCGAACTCGACGGCGTCGAGGTCACCCGCGAACTCGTCGCGCACCATCCCGATGTCGCCATCGTCATCCTCACCACCTACGTCGACGACGCCTCGGTCCTGGCCGCCCTGCGCGCCGGGGCCCGCAGCTACCTCACCAAGGACGCCAGTCGCGAGGAGATCACGCACGCGCTGCGCAGCGCCACCGCTGGTCTGGCCGTCCTCGGCCCCGACGTCCAATCGGTGCTGCTCAACGCCACTGACCGAGCGGGCACCGCCCATGAGCCCGAGACCTGGCTACCGGAGACCCTGCCCGGCGGCCTCACTCGCCGAGAGGCCGAGATCCTGGTCATGATCGCGCGCGGCAAAACCAACCCGGACATCGCCCGCGAACTCGTCCTGAGCAACCACACCATCAAGAGCCACATCAACCGCATCTTCGCCAAGACAGGATCGCCCGACCGCGTCGCAGCCGTGCGCTACGCGCGAGACCACAACCTCGTTTAGCCCTCACCCTCGACTCACGGAGCGTTCCCAGCGAGCACCCCGGTGACCTGTCGCGCCCTCGATCGGACAGGACAGACAAAGGAGAACATCGTGCAGCTCACCGGTTTCGAACTGGTCGGCACCGCACCGGGATTGGACGTCCTCGCGCTTCCCGCCGACGGCCGGCTGCCCGCATCGGTGCCAGGTGGCGTGCACGAGTCGCTGTTGGCCGCCGCGGGGCGAATCGAGCACACCTACCTCGACCGTAACGAGCTCGACGTGCGCTGGATCGAGGAGCACAACTGGTGGTTCCGCACCTCGTTCGCCGGTCCCCCCGCCCCAGGACGGGCGGGTGCGGCTGGTGTTCCATGGTCTGGACACCGTCGTGGACATCTGGCTCGAGGGTGAACCGCTGGGCCACTGCGAGAACATGTTTCGGCCTGCCGAGTTCGACGTGACCGGCCTGCTGCGCGGTGAAAACGAGCTGCTGCTGCGGTTTTCCCCGCCGCTGCACGGTGGTCGTGGAAGTAGGTGCCGATACTGGCCACTGATGCCCAGCCTCGCCTCGGCCAGCCTTTCACTCTGCTTCGGACTGATCATCTGCGCGCGGCGGCACCTCGTCGTCATCCGAGCGCGCGCCCAGCACCTCGTTCCCCACCCACCCAACATGAAGCAGGAAGTATGACCACCCAGATCGACAGGGACGCCATCCGCCGTAAGTACCGCGCCGAACGAGACAAGCGGCTGCGTCCGGACGGTAACGACCAGTATCTGCGGCTGCCCACCAGCCAGTTGACCGATCCGTACACCCCGTGCATCGACCGCGCACCCGTGCGCGATCACCGCATGGCGTTGGATCGGGCTGTGGCCCAGATCGGACCGCCCGCCATCTCACGGCGCACGTTCTTGGCGCTGACAGGCACGTCAGCGGCTGCCGTCGTGGCCGGATACGGTTCCGGCGTCGGCCGGGCCGGCGCTTCTCCGTCCCTTCCGCCCGCGCCGACACACCGGGACTCGGTCTTGTTCATCGCCGGACAAACGAGCGCAGATCTGGGAGGTCGGCCGGATCTCGGTTTCACCGACGGCTACCTCGACCACGTGCCGACACCTCCCGATGGCATCACCGCGTACGTGGGGCTCTATCCCGGCGCGCAAATCACCAAGAACTGCAACGACGCGTTCGCCTCGTACCTGGCCCGACCGGATCTTGCCGATGCCACCGTGCATCTGAGCGTGCCCTGGATCCGCGAGAACTACTCCGACGAACAGAACCTCGGTCTCCAGCGTGATCTGACCAACGGACACCTCGACGGGCAGATCGAGGAACTCGCTTCGTGGTGCCGGTCAACGCCCCATCCGATCCTGCTGCGTCTGGGCTTCGAGTTCGATCGCCGACCCCCCGTCGTCTACAACCCGGACAACTACGCCCAGAACTTCCGCTACATCGTCGAGCGCGTCCGAGCCGCAGGGGCCACCAACGTCGCGACAGTATGGGCGTCGGCGAACAACGTCGCCGCACCGCTCACCCCTGAACGCTTCCGGGCGTTCTATCCCGGCGACGAGTACGTCGACTGGTTCGGCATGTCTGCGTTCGTGCCCTTTCTCGACCCGCTCATGATGGCGGAGGCGCGGCAACGCCGAAAGCCGGTTCTGATCGCCGAGTCGACACCGATAGGGATCAACATCGGTCAGGGCAAGACCTATCCGCTGACTGCCGCGGACGTGCCAGGTACACCGGTTTCCGCCGAGGAGATGTGGCACCTGTGGTTCGCTCCCATGCTCAGGCTGATCTCGGAAAACCGCGATGCGATCGCAGCCTTCGCCTACATCTCGGAGAACTGGTCGCTGAGCGACCTATGGGCCCACAATCCACTATTTGCCCATTGCGACTCCCGCGTCTGGGCGAACCAGGAGATCGCCCAGCGATGGGAAGCAGCCATTTCGGCCTCTCCGTTCGCTCCGAAATGAACTGCACAGCCGCATCCTGCCCGCCATCACGCTCCGACCAGCGCAACCGCAACCCCCAGAGGATCTTGGACGCGCTCACCGCGGTCGGGACGGCAACGTGGCCCGAACCCGGCAACGTGGCCCGAACCCGGCGACGAAACAACTTCCTCGCCACCGTCGAATCTCCTCACCGCCATCTATCGCTGCGAGTCACACTTTTCGGCGCACGTCGAAGTGTGCTGTTGGGTGCCCCAAAACGTCAGCCCCACATGCATTCCGAGGGGTCGCGCTGGCCTTCGAACAGCGCGGACCCTCCGAAGATCAACGCGCCGAGATCATCTCGGCCAGCCGAACGCACGGAACCAGCCGATGAGGAAGCGGGGGCGCTGGGGTGATGTGACATCTGGGCCCGGACAGTCGACTTTCGGCTCCTGTGATGCACGGGGTTGCCGGGCGATCTTGGAGGTGCACCGACAGCGTGGTCGCTGCCGCACGAGGAATGTCGCGCACACCAGGAGGACCGCATGAGCGGCACTACCACCCACAACGTCAGCGACCGTCGCGAGGATCGGGTGATCTGGCCGGACCCCAGTCCGCTGGCATCGTGGTGGGACAGCGTCATGTATTCCGAAGCTCCCTCTGCCCGAAAGGTTCACCAGGTTGGGTGAGGGTGTGTGGTCCCGGCGACTGATCGCGCAGCGGTCGAGAGGAGATTCGACAGTGGCGAGGAAGTGGAGCGAGCTGAGCGAACCCAGCCGCTGGTTGATCGTGGGTGCGGGTGTGGTCGACGGCCTTCTGCGGGTGGCAGCGGTTGCGGACCTGCTGCGTCGGCCGGCCGAGCAGGTCCGCGGCTCGCGACGCGCCTGGATGACAGTGATGCTCGTGGTGAACTCGATCGGCGCTGTCCCGATGGCATATTTCCTGCTCGGACGCCGGAAATCGAGCAGCGACTGACAGACATCTCAGGGGCCGTCCGATCCCAGGGCCCGCACCCGGGCGTGGCCGGGAAACGGATGAATCACCCAACAAAAGTCGGGCGATCGGCTCTCGACAGAACCATGCGTTGTTCCGGGCTAGGGTGCGCTGGTGAGGGGCGACGGGGAGTAGATGGTGTTGGTGGCCAACCGCTGGGCTGCGCAGGGGTCGTGCGCCGGGAGTAAGACGACAGGTTCCGTGCGAGCGAATTCCTTGATTCTGCGCATGGTTTCGATGGCCTGTCGGGGTGCTTTGTTGACGCCATCGGTCAGTTCGGCGTCGAGGAGGACTTGGTCGTAGGTAGCGTCGCCGACGAGCAGGTAGGTGACCGTGCCGGTGCGCACGACCACGGCGAGGTGACCGGGAACGTGCCCGGGGGTGTCGACAGCAAAGACGCGTCCGTCGTAGGTGATCGGGTAGGTGCGGTCCCAAGGTCGCACAGCCGGGCCGGTGGCCGCGAGGATTGGGGGGTGAATCCGGTCGGCCAGTGTTTGGGGACGGCGCCTTCGATGGTGGCCGGGAGGTAGTGCCCGAAGGCCTTCCAGTGTTCGGCGCTGACGTAGATCGGAGCGCCAACGAGGTCGGCCAGACCGTCACCGTGGTCATGGTGCAGGTGCGAGACGATGACCGCTCGCAGGTCCACCGGTGTCAATCCGCGCTGGGCCAGACGCGCACCGATGCCTTCGTCGGGACCGACTTCGATGTCCACCGCGAGATGGAAGAAGGGCTGCCACCACGGGAAGTAACGGCCGTGCGAGGCATGGGGGGATTCGCCGGTGTCGAAGAGGATGGGGCCTTCGGGATGCTCGATGAGGTAGGTGTTGATCGGCAGGGGTTCGGTCCACCGGCGGTCGGTCAGCACCCTCAGCCGCCGCAGTGGCACCGGCCGGGTAGCGGACTGGGTTCGGTGACTGGGCCGGATCGCAACCGTTCCGGTCTCGAGGACGGAAATGCTGATGTCATTCATTTCGACTCCTTCGGGCTCGCTGCGGCGGCCGCGATCGTGATCGCTGCCAACTACTTCGCGACCTCCGACGACTCGTCCCAGTGGTGGTGCTCGTTTTGGGGATCGCGGCGTTCGTGCTCGGGCTCGCGGTGCCACGGCGGGCCTGGCTCTCGGGTGCCGTGCTGGGTTCGGCCCCGGCCCTCGCCAGCGCATCGAGATAGGGAGGAGTACTCAGGCCGCCGCTTGTGGTTCGCGGTGGAACGTCGAATCCTCCCCGAGTTCGCCGAGTTCGGCGGGAACCTCGACAGGAGCCATCTCGTCCGAGGATAGTGGCACACCGATATTGGTGCTGTCCTGGGAAAGCCGTTGCCTGGCAAGGCGTTCGCCGAGTTCGGGCATCGCTCCCACAGGACTGCCGGCCAGATCGGCCAGACACCCTCGCAGCACCGATTCCACCCGGTGCCGCGAGGTGCGGCAGCCGAACTCGATCCACAATCGCTCGACCGTCAGGTCGAACATCGCGGCATCGATCGTCCGCGTCGGCTCCACGAGGTCACGAATAATGATCACGGTTCCAGGCTGCTGGACGCACCTTTCCCGTAGCAGAGTCGAAAGACTCCAGGGGTCCCGAACCGCGCGAAAGACCCGCACCGCGCAAACCAACGGGTATGGCGTAATCCGCTGGTAGGTAGGGTTTGTGCGATTGGGCTACACGTCCGGGCGGTTCACAGGGGGGCTGACCAGTACACGCGGGTGCCGGGCCCGTGGAGACCGGCGGTGGTGGCGGGGCCGAGTTCGCAGTGGCCGCTGGCGTCGCGGGCGCGGCGGGTGAGACGGGCCTTCCGACCCGTGGAAACGCCGCCAGGTCCGGCGAGGCGCTCGCGTTCGGTGGACCATCGTTTTCCGAACGGCTGTCGGTCTGGGGTGTACCCCAAAACGACACAATCAAGACCGGCCGGGTTGAGCGTGAAGTACCAGAACAACTTCTCGCGACTGATCTCCGGAGGCTCCCGCAGACGCGCCAACTCCTCGTCCGCGCACCCCCCAATCGCTACCAGACCCGACCTCCAGCACATCGACCAACCTCATCGGCAGCCAAGCCGAGCACCAATCACGGTGTCCCGCAGCCCGAACCAGAAGCTCAACATCACCCCTGGTCAAGCCATTGTCGTTGTTTTTCGCGCGAATGCTACCGAGACCCCTGGTACCTAACCTGCATCTCGCTGTCGGAATCGTCGGTGCTGTGGTCGGCGGTCACTGGCACGCGAGTTGCCGCGGGCCAGGGAATGCCGAGGTCATGGTTGGTTCTGGTTGAGGGTTGGGGCCTGCTGGAGAATCTCGGCGTATACGCCGCCGTTCACGACATCGAAGTCGACATGGCGGGTCCGCAGCAGGTTTCGATGGCGGTGTCGGCGAAACGGGTGATATCCCAGTGTGTTGTCGTGTTGCTCATCACGACGGCGGCGCGGGATCGGCGGGGGTCCAGACGCAGTATGTTCCAGTAGCCCATGCCGCCGCCGAAGTGGCAGACCCGCTCGTCGGGCGCGTTGTGCGGTTGGAACCATCCCAGTCCGAGGTCGTAACGGCGCCCTCGGGTCGTGATGGCGGTCATAGCGTCGATCGTGTCGGCCGTGAGGAATCTGTGTCCACCGATGCTGCCGCGGTTGGCGTGCAGGGCGATCAGTTGCGCGGCGTCGCCGACCGGGCCGATCAGCCCGCCGTAGGCGGCCCCGTCGAGTTCGAAGGGTTGCAGTGCGACGAGCTTTCCGACGCGAGCGCCCACGATCCCCGCAGGCAGCATCGCAGCGACCAGCGGAGTGATCAGGCGCGGAAGTCGTTGATATGGGGTCGCTCTCGCGACCCCGGCGAGGGCGGGATCGTTCCAGGAAAACGCCGTCCGCGTCATCCTCAGCGGCACCAGCAGTTCCTCGCGCACGAAGTCCTGATAGGGCCGGCCCACGGCCGCCGCGATCACCTCACCCAGCGCGAGGTAGCCGATGTTGCTGTAGGAGGCACGGGCTCCGGGCTCGAATCGAGGCCCCCGCCTGCCCGACATCACGTGAGCAAGAAGAACCGGGGCGGCGGGCGGGGAGTCGGTCGGTCGATGCACCCATCGCAGCGGGATCGGGTTGGGCAACCCGCCGCTGTGGCTGAGCAGATGACGCACCGACACCCGCGAGAACCCGGTCGGCCACTGCTCGCCGAGATATCTGGCGACAGGCGCGTCGAGATCCAGCGCGCCGCCTTCGACCAAGATCATCACAGCGGTCGCCGTGGCGATCTTGGTCATCGAGAACCAGTTGAACGCTCGATCCGCGGTCATCGGGTCAGCAGTGGCCAGATCGCCGAAACCGGCACTCGCCGAGGCGACAACCCGATCACCGGCCACGACCGTCACTGCTATACCGGGGGTCGTTCCACACTCGACAACCTGTTCGGCCAACCGAGCCAACCTGGACATACCTTCTCCCTGCGCGGTCGTCCAGATAGTCGGAATAGTTGGACAACCCCAACTATCCTGCCCCGAAAGCGTTCTCCCGAGGCAGGGCCGAACGTCCCCACAGCCGCGACCCGGGCGGTTCGCCACCACGCGGCAGGCCCGAAGATCAACGCGCCGATATCAGCTCGACCAGCCGAACGCACCGAACTGCCTTTCGGCACGAAAGCGGAACTCCCCGAGTGGGATTGGGATAGCCCGAGAAGCCAACGCCGGTAGCAGAAGCCACGACGGGCATCATTGGCTCCCTCCGCTGGGGCGTGGTTGACTACCGGCCGGATACCGGACCTGCAGTGTCCGGGCCCGAACGGGCGCTGACGCGAGTCAGGTCAGTGCGTGAAGGAAGACGGTGACCGCGCTGCTGGAACCGACGGACAAGTTGGACGCCGACCGGCGTGAGCCCGGGACGGTGAACGGACCAGGGGGCTACGTCTTCGGTTGTGTCGCTGCAGATTTGGTGGACGATCGCAGGCGTGTACGGCATTGATGGTGCTTGACTTTCACGGGCTTGCTTGAGTCGGATACATAGAAAGTGTGCACGTCCGGTTCTGAGGGGGCGCAGCAATGCGCCCGGTCTACCCGGCAGAGGCACGCGGCACAGTGTCTCAGCAATGAAGATCGTTTCGCGAACACTTCGATGCGGTGCAATGAGTACTCAGGCTGCCGCCTGCCGTTCGCGGCGCAACGTCGAATCCGCCCACAGTTCGGGCAGTTCCACGAGAACCTCGACAGGCGCCATCTCGTCCGAGGCCATTGGCACACCGATAGTGGTGCTTTCCTCGGACAGCCGTTGCCTGGCAAGGCGTTCGCCGAGTTCGGGCATCGCTCCCACCGGACTGCCGGCCAGATCGGCCAGACACCCTCGCAGCACCGATTCCACCCGCTGCCGCGAGGTGCGGGGGCCGAACTCGATACACAATCGCTCGACCGTCAGGTCCGCGTCGGCTCCGCGAGGTCACGAATAATGATCACGGTTCCAGGCTGCTGGGCGCACCTATCCCCGCAGCAGAGTCGAAAGACTCCACACCGCCCGCCTTGGACACCAGGGGTCCCGAACCGCGACTTTTCGTTCAGGTGCACCTCACGGGCGGTTCACAGCGGGGCCGACCAGCACACGCGGGTCCCGGGCCCGTGGAGACCGGCCGTGGTGGCCGGGCCGAAATCGCAGCGGCCGCCAGCGGTTTCGGCGCGGCGAGTGAGGTTGGTCAGCCCGCTGGGGGTGATGCCGTCACCGATTCCGCATCCATCGTCTTCGATGACGAGGGTGAGATCGTCGTCGACGGTGATCTCGACGGTGAGGGTGACGGCGCTGGAATGGCGGACCGCGTTGGAGACCGCTTCGCGAAGGACGGCTTCGGCGTGGTCGGCCAGTGCCGCGTCGACGACGTCGAGGGGACCGCTGACGCGGAGGCTGGTGCGCAGGCTGGTGTCGGCGGTGTGCTGGCGGACGATCTCGTCGAGGCGTTGGCGCAGCCGGGTGGGTCCGGCACCGTCGTGCAGGTCGAACACGGACGTGCGGATCTCGGTGATGACGGTTTGCAACTCGTCGATGTGGCAGGAGAGGCGTTGGCGGACCTCTGGGTTGCGGGTGCGGGCAGCGGTGCCCTGGGCGGCCATACCGATCGCGAACAACCGTTGCAGGACGTGGTCGTGCAGGTCGCGGGCGATGCGGTCACGGTCGGCGAGCACGTCCATCTCCCGCATGCGCTGCTGGGCTGCCGCCAGTTGCATCGCGAGGGCGGCTTGCCCGGCGAACGACTCGGTCAACTCCACGGTCTCGCGCGGGTAGGGGCGGGTATCGCCGCGCTGGACCACGAGCAGCCCGAGGGTGGCCTCGCCGGTGTGCAGCGGCAGCACCAGCGCCGCACCCGTGCCGAGCGGCAGCTCGGTGGGGCCGACGTCTGCGGCGGGGTCCAGGTGCAGCGGTGTCGCCGAGGCCAGTGCTCGGGCCAGGATCGCGCCCGTGATCGGGATCCGCTCGCCGCGGTGCGTGTGGCCGGGCCCGGACCATTCGGCGATGACCAGC
The DNA here is from genome assembly GCF_044766925.1 of Nocardia sp. NPDC101769. NCBI lineage: Bacteria > Bacillati > Actinomycetota > Actinomycetes > Mycobacteriales > Nocardiaceae > Nocardia > Nocardia sp. NPDC101769. Next base: position 36,761 of record NZ_JBIWMX010000048.1, read on the forward strand.
TCGGTGGCCTCGCCGACGGGCAGGTCCTGGTCTGGCAGGACCGCCAGCCACGCGTATTGGGAGTCGGACAATTCACGGACCCGGTCGACGACCTGCCCGAGCACGGTGTCGGGGGCGGTGGCGGCCAGGAACGCGGTGGTGAGGTCGCGGGTGGCCGTGATCCATGCCTGCCGGGCTTGGGCGGTCTCGTAGAGGCGGGCGTTGTCGATCGCGACCCCGGCCGCGGACGCCAGCGCGGCGACGATGACCTCATCGTCCTCGGTGAACGGCATCCCGCCCGTCTTCTTGGTCAGATACAGGTTGCCGAAGATCTCCCCGCGGATGCGCACCGGCATGCCGAGGAAACTGTGCATCGGCGGGTGCCCGGGCGGGAATCCCACCGAGTCCGGGTGATCGGCCAGATTGTCCAGGCGGATCGCCTTGGGCTGGGCGAACAGCAACCCGAGCACGCCGCGTCCCTGCGGCAGAGGCCCGATCGCGTGGGCGGTCTGTTCGTCGATGCCCTCGTGGATGAACCGGGCCAGCTGCCCGTCGGGCCCACGCACCCCCAGCGCGCCGTAGCGGGCATCGGCCAGGGTGATCGCGGTGCGCACGATCCGGCGCAGCGTGTCGTCGAGGTCCAGGCCCGCGGTGACAGCGAGCATCGCCTCCACCAAGCCGTCGATCCGGTCACGGGCATCGATGATCTGCTCGATACGGTCACGCACCTCGGCGAGCAACTCCCGTAACCGCAGCTGCGACAACGTCTCCCGAATCATGCCGCTATCGGCACCGGAAGAACCGTGGCCGTTGTGAGCGGCTGCCGAACCCGACATCATGGCAGCATCCTCTTCCCTCGACCGCGTACCGGTCGATAGCCCAGTGAGTCTAGGGCCCAAGGGCTCTTCGTTGCCGATACTAATGAAACAATTTCCGGCGAACATCTCCGATGCGGTGCTGGCGATGGCGGACGCTGTGTCCGGAGGGCCGACAGTCCAGGTGATAGTCGGCCGCCCTTTCTGGACGCGTGACCATTCATGCCAGGACCGCCGTTCTCGTGCCATCACGGCACGGCACCATAGTCCGGCGCGCGGTACTGGCTACGTTCTCGAGCGGATAGTCGGCGGGCGCCGATACCGGCTGGATCAGTAGCCGTCTCGTCGTCCTCGCGGCTGTCTGGACCGCCCAGCCCTGGCGGTCCTGAATCGGTTGCTGCCCTGTTGAGCCCAGGGCTGTTGCCGTGCACGCAAGTGCTCGAAAGGGGCGGCGGGACACCCCTGCAGACGGAAACGTCCTGTCCCGCCGTCCGTCAGCATCCCGCACTGGCCGGTTCGGTCAGCGCGGTCGAGAAATGATCAAGACCTGTGGATGACGGGAAGGACGCACCTTCCCGGATGATCTATCAGTCAGAAGTCTTGATCATGCCGGCGCGCCAACGCCGGTCGGGAAGGTACGTCCGTGCTTACGGTAGTTCAGAACGTCATCGCCGACAGCGGGGAGGCCGGTTCGACCCGGTCGCTGCTCGATGAGATCGTCCGCGACGGCGCGCGGCAGATGCTCGCCGCCGCGTTGAAGGCCGAGGTCGCTGCCTACGTCGCCCAGTTCGCCGATCAGCTCGACGAGAACGGCCACCGCCAGGTGGTGCGCAACGGTTACCACGCCGAGCGGGAAGTCCTGACCGCGGCGGGCGCGGTGCGGGTGAAAGCGCCTCGCGTGAACGACAAGCGAGTCGATCCGGAAACCGGTGAACGGCAACGGTTTTCCTCGGCGATCCTGCCCGCCTGGGCGCGGAAATCGCCGCAGGTCGCCGAGGTGTTGCCGCTGCTGTATCTGCACGGGTTGTCCACCGGGGATTTCGGTCCGGCTCTCGAGCAGTTCCTCGGTTCCGGGGCCGGGTTGTCGGCCGCGTCGATCACCCGGCTGGCCGCGACGTGGCAGGACGAGACCCGCTCGTTTGCTTCCCGGGATCTGTCGGGCACCGATTATGTCTACCTCTGGGTCGACGGCATCCACACGAAAGTGCGTCTGGAACAGGAGAAATTGTGCCTGCTGGTGATGCTCGGAGTCCGGGCCGACGGCCGCAAGGAGCTGGTGGCCATCAGCGACGGCTACCGGGAATCGACCGAGTCGTGGGCCGATCTGCTGCGCGATTGCCGCCGCCGCGGCATGACCGCACCGGTGCTGGCCGTCGGGGACGGAGCACTCGGATTCTGGCGGGCATTGCGGGAGGTGTTCCCACAGACCCGGGAACAGCGCTGCTGGTTCCACAAATCAGCGAATGTCCTTGCCGCTCTGCCGAAATCGGCACATCCCGCAGCGATAGCGGCGATGAAGGAGATCTACAACGCCGAGGACATCGACAAGGCCCAGCTCGCGGTGAAAGCCTTCGAAATCGACTACGGCGCAAAGTATCCCAAAGCCATCAAGAAGATCACCGACGATCTCGACGTGCTGCTCGAGTTCTACAAATATCCAGCCGAGCACTGGATCCACCTGCGCACCACGAACCCGATCGAGTCGACCTTCGCCTCGGTGCGGCTGCGCACGAAGGTCACCAAGGGACCTGGCTCTCGCGCGGCCGGAATTGCCATGGCCTACAAGCTGATCGAGGCTGCCCAAACCCGCTGGCGCAAGGTCAACGCCCCCGAACTGGTCGCGCTCGTCCGTAACGGCGCCCTGTTCCACAAGGGCAAGCTGCTCGAACGACCCCGCACCATCACCCCGCCGCCCTCGCCCGCCCCGGCCGACACCACCCGAACGGAGGTCGCCTGAAACATACCGATCCACAGGTTTTGACAATTACTCGCGCGGTCTTTCCGATGGACCTCACGAAAACCTCAAGGTTCTCTGTTGATCATGTACAGCGCTCCCGGATTCGACCTGCCCAACCGGCTTTCGCGTATCCGCGACGTGAGC